>JBAVBF010000033.1:0-4033 GCA_049586115.1 Thermoanaerobaculia bacterium
TCACTACCATTCGCTCGAACGCGCCTTCATGCTCGTGCCGCTTTCGATCGTGATCGCGGGCTGCATCTGGATGTACGCGGCATGGCAGGGGCGGGTGTCATCCTGAGCCGCCGAAGGACGGTCGAAGGACCTCCAGCCTGCAACCCGGTTGAGCGGTGGTTTCAGCTGGAGGTCCTTCGACCGTCCTCCGGCGGCTCAGGATGACAATGCGCCGCTTCATTACTGCGGTCCTGCGCCTGATCGCGAAGACCTTCTTCCGCCGCATCGAAATCGTGGGATTCGAGAAAGTGCCACGCGGGCCGGTGATCTTCGCGGCGAATCATCCGAACGGATTGATCGATCCGCTCTTCCTGCTCTGCTTCGTGCCACGGCCCGTTTCATTTCTGGCGAAAGCGCCGTTGTTCAGGATGCCGCTGATCGGCTGGTTCGCGCGCGGCATCGATTCGATTCCGGTCTATCGCACGCAGGACAACTACTCGACGTCGCAGAATCGCGAGATGTTCTCCGCTGCGCGTGCGTTGCTCGTTCGCGGCGGTGCGATCGCACTTTTTCCGGAAGGGACGACCCACAGCGAGCCTCGGCTGAAGGAGTTGAAGACCGGCGCGGCCCGCATCGCACTCGGATGCAGTGCCGAGGAGTGTCCGGATATCGTCATCGTTCCGACGGCGGTTTTCTACACGGCCAAGCACAGCTTCCGCAGCGATGCGCTGCTGTACTTCGGCGACGGCATCGACGTCGTTCCCACCGCCGTCGACGAAAACGGCGAACCGCCGCGCGACGAAGTGGCCGCGCTGACCGATCGCGTCGAATCCGCACTTGCCGCGCTGACGCTGCAAGCCGATTCGCGCGAAGCGCTCGATCTCATCGGCCGCGCGGAGCGGATCATGTCGCTCGGCAGGTCCGACCTGCCCGAGCAGCTGGAAATGCGCAGACGCTTCATCGCCGGCTACACGCGTCTGCGCGAGCGCGACCCGCAGCGGTTGGCGCAGTTGCAGTCGCGTTTCGAGCGCTTCGAAGCCGAGCTGGGCGACGCGAATCTCCAGCCGGAAACGCTGCCGCGGCCGAGCGTGCGCGGGTCGATCCGAACGATTGCGATGCTCCTGATCACCTTTCCGCTGGCGCTGATCGGCGCCATCGTTCACTACCCGACATACCGGCTGATCCGATTCGTGGCGGCGCGATTCACGCGCGGCCAGGAGCTCGTGGCGACGACGAAAGCGGTTGGCGGACTGGCTCTCTATCCGCTCACGTACATCATTTACGGCGCACTCGTAGCGTGGCGATTTGGAATCCTTTACGGCGTCGTTACCGCGCTCGCCCTCCCATTTCCCGGCTACATCGCGATGCGTTTCTTCGAGCAGCTCGACGACGTCATCGGCCGCACGCGCGCTCTGACGTGGCGCATCGCGCGGCGCAGCGCGTTCGAGCGACTGATGCGCACGCGCGGCGCGCTGCGCGACGAGATCGTTGCGCTCGCGGAAGAGATGGGCGTCTGATGCTACTTCCCGCCGCGCGCCAGCTCTGCGGCGGTTTCGATCTTCGTGTCGATCGCTTCCTGCCGCTGCACGGCATCATCGGGCGGCGCCGAGCCGCTGGTGATGGCGTTGTCGAGACTGGCCACGAGCGACTGAAGATCGCGCATCGCGTCACGGGCCATGTCGCATGACTGCGACGGCTCGCGGCAGGCCGCATTGGCGGCGGCAATCTGTGCTTCGACGTCGCTGCGAAACCGTCCCCATTCGCCGAGGTCGTACGGTGGATTGACGAACCGGTGCAGTCCGTTGCCCCACGTTTCGGAGGCGTGTTGTGCGGTGGTGATGCAGGCGCTGTCCGTCGCCGCGGCGGGTGCTGAATGTCCCTGGATCTGCTTTTTCGCCCACGGCAACGCGTAGATCCAGCCGAAGGCTGCCAGCGCGATGACGACGATCCACTTGATCAGCCGGTTGGCGTCCATCCGGCGATTCTACGTCGCGATGCAGGCAATTGAGAGATCACCATCGCGCCGAGGATCATCGACGCGCCGGCGACGAAAGGGAGCGTGATCGGCTCGTGCTGGAAAACGATGGAGGTGATCGCCGCCGCCATCGGTTCGAACGCCAGGATGACCGCGGCCTCCGTCGCCGTGACGTGCGACTGCCCCCACATCAGCGCGACGAACGCCAGCGCCGTGGTCACGAGGGCGGTGAAGAGGATCACCGCGATCACGAACGGCGTGAGATGCGGCCGCGGCACAAAGAGCGACGGCGGAATGGCGGCGATCCCAACCACGATCACCTGCACCGCTGCAAGCCCGAGCGCGGGCGTGGCGGTGCTGTACTTCGCGGAAAGCACCATGTGCAGCGCGAAGCAGATGGCGCAGACGATGGTGAGGATGTCGCCGAAACCGGCGCGGGCGTCAATGCCGCCGATCAGCAATGTCGTTCCGCCCGCGGCGAGCACGCAGCCGATCCACGCGCGCGCGGCGATCCGTTTCGCGTAGAGCAGGCGATCGCAGAACGGAACCATCACCACGTACAACCCGGTCAGGAACGCCGACCGCGACGGCGAGATCGACATCAATCCGCGCGTTTGCAGCCAATAGCCGCTGAAGACGAGCGCGCCCAGGATCAGGCCGGGTCGCAGCGCGGAACGGGGAAGCTTGCGCGAGGTCAGCGCGACCGCGAGCAGCACGATGCCGGCGATCGTGAATCGCAGCACGATAAACGGCTCGGGCGGGATGCGCGCGAGCACGCTCTTCACGATCGTGAAGCTCGCGCCCCACGCGCCGGCGACGAGAAAGAGCACGATGACCGCGAGCCAGTGGTTCTTCAACGCGCGCTCGTGGTCGTGGAACCGCCGCGTTCCTGCTGCAACTTCAGAAGCTGCTTCTGCAGATTCAGCATCAGCAACAGGAAGACGACCAGCATGACGATCGTCAGAATCACCGTCCGGCGGTTCATCGTTCAAACCTCGCTGCGTGCGCGGCCGCCCATTCGATCGCGTAGCGCATCGGCGCCGCGTCGGCGATTCCGCGGCCGGCGATGTCGAAAGCCGTGCCGTGGTCGACGGAAACGCGCAGGTACGGCAATCCGATGGTGACGTTCACCGACTGCTCGAACGCCATCGTCTTGATCGGGATCAGCGCTTGATCGTGATACATGGCCAGCACGACGTCATATTGTCCACGAGATGCGGCGAGGAAGATCGTGTCGGCCGGATGCGGCCCGCTGATGCTCAGTCCCGCCGCGCGTGCGAGCTCGACGCCGTGCGCGACGATGCGTTCTTCATCGCCGAATTTTCCCCCTTCGCCCGCGTGCGGATTGACTCCCGCGACGGCGATGCGCGGCGCGCTGCCGTAGAGCCGCGTGTATTCGCCGCTGGTGAGCAGCGCCAGCGCGGCGACGTCGTCCGCGTCGATATTCGCGATCGCCTCGGCGAGCGGAAGATGAACCGACAGCAGCGACGACTTGAGCTTCGGCGAATCGAAATACATCGCGTAGTCGTGTCCGTAGCGTTTCAATCCGGCGCGGTCGGCGAGCAACTCCGTGTGTCCCGGAAACGGCGACCCCGCGAGCGCGATGGCCTGCTTGTGAATCGGCGCGGTGACGAGCGCTGAACAATCGCCGGCTTCGATCGCACGCAACGCCGCATCGATGGAGTCGAGCGCGATGCGTCCGTATGCGGCGTCGATGACGCCATAGCGAATCGGACCTTCGCCGCCGACGTCGACGAAATCGATGTCATCCGGCGGATTCGCGAGCGCGCGGCTGCCGAAGATTCGCGCGGCAACGTTCGCATCGCGCAAGGCCTTGAACACGATCTCCGCGCCGATGCCGGCCGGATCGCCGAGTGTGATGGCCAGCGGTTTCACGGAGAGGGATTGTAGTGGGGACCTTGTCATCCCGAGCCGCCGGAGCTGCGAAGGCGAAGCCGCAGCAGCGCAGGACGGTCGAACGACCCCCTAATTGGTAACCGCTCCGCCTCCCCCCGGTTACCACGGTGGGGGTCCTTCGACCGTCCTCCGGCGTTCCGCGCTTCGCGCTCCAACGCCTCC
>JBAVBF010000034.1:0-11463 GCA_049586115.1 Thermoanaerobaculia bacterium
CGACGTACGGCATCGGCGTCACCGGCATCGCCGGACCGGGCGGCGGCACCGCGGCGAAGCCGGTCGGGACGGTGCACATCGCCGTCGCCGGCGCCGACTCTCACAAACACTGGAAGCTGTTCTGGCCGATCGAACGCACGCTCTTCAAACGCATCACCACGCAGTCCGCGCTCGACCTCCTGCGATTGTTCATCGTGCGCCGCCAAGGCGCTTGAACGTCATCCCTTCCGCATCACGTTTGTGATGACGTCGTTGTAGAGGACGACGATCATCAGCGCGGCGAGCACGGCGAAGCCGACCTGCTGGATGCGCTCTTTGACGCGGAGCGAGAGGTCGCGGCGGGCGACGCCTTCGATGAGCAGGATCATGATGTGGCCGCCGTCCAGGACGGGAATCGGGAGCAGGTTCATGATGCCAAGCTGCAGCGAGATCATGGCCATCAGCGCGATCGTGTTCATCCAGCCGCGGCGCAGCATCTCGCCGGAAATGCGCGCGATGGAGATCGGACCGCTCAGCTCCTTCACGCTTCCTTCCGCGCGGAAAAGGCGGCCGAGGGTGATGAAGGCGTAGCGCAGCATCTTCCAGTTCTGTTCGACGCTGTCTTTGATCGCCGGAATCAGCGACAGCTTCTTCACCTCGGTCGGCGGGATGAAGCCGCGGTACGGATCGAAGGGGTCGAATTTCGTTGCGGGCAGAATGGCGTGGAAGCGTTCGGTGCCTCGCGCCACGTCGAGTGCGATGGCCTTTTGTTTGGCGGCATCGAACCACGTGTCGACTTCTTTCAGTTGCGAGACGGGATGGCCGTTCACGGCCACGATGTGATCGCCGGTCCGAAGGCCGGCCGTGGCGGCTGGAGTGCCGGCTTTGACGTGACCGACAGTCGTATCGAGATAGGGGACGATTCCGGCGCGGCCGACCGGACCGAATTCGCTGTCCTCGGGCTCCGGCGTCAGTGTCGTCGACCGGAGCTGGCCATTGCGTTCGTAGTCGATGCGGAGCGCGGTGCCGCCATGCATTCCGATGGCGAGGCGCATGTCGTCGAACTCGTTCATCCGTTCGCCGTTGATGGCCACGATGCGGTCGCCGGGCAGCAGTCCCGCGCGCGCGGCCGGCTTGTTGGGGAGGACCTCGCCGATGATCGGCCGGACGATGACCGACTCCGTTCCCACCATGCCGATGACGGCCATGAAGGCGATGGCGATCACGATGTTCATGAACGGACCAGCCACCAGGATCAGAAATCTCTGCCACTTCGGCTTCGACAGAAACTCCTCGGGATTGGCCGGCTGATTTTCTTCGGGCGTGTCGCCGGCCATGCGCACGTAGCCGCCGAGCGGGACGAGCGAGACGCGGTAGTCGGTCGCGCCTTTGCGAAAGCCGAAGAGACGCTTGCCGAATCCGAGCGAGAAGACGAGCACGCGAACGCGGAAGAGTTTCGCGACGAAGAAGTGTCCCGACTCGTGAGCGAAAACGAGAAAGCCGAGGACGATGATGATGCCGGCTAAGTTCGTGGCGATGGTTTGCATGGGCTCTGATCGTTATTGACGGACTGCAACATCAATTCCTCGCGCTTCTTCCCGCGCCCAGCCGTCCCACGCCAGCGCGTCGTCCACCGAGCGGATTGGCGCGACGTTGCCGGCGTGACGGTCCAGGACGCGCGACACCATGTCTACGATTCCTGTGAACGGAAGTTCCCCGGCCAGGAAGCGCTCGACGGCGATCTCGTTCGCGGCGTTGAGAACCGCCGGCATGGAGCCTCCCGCGCGACAGGCGGCGTAGGCCAGTTCGACGGCCGGAAAGCGATGCGGATCGACGGCGGTGAAATCGAGCGTGCGGATCTTCGCGAGATCGAGCCGCGCGAACGGCGCGGCCACGCGCTCGGGATACAGGAGCGCGTACTGGATCGGAAACTTCATGTCGGTCGTGGAGAGTTGCGCGATGAACGAGCCGTCGACGTACTCGACCATCGAATGCACGATCGACTGCGGATGGATGAGGATGTCGATTGCATCGGGCGGCATCGCGAAGAGGTGATGCGCTTCGATGACTTCGAGACCTTTGTTCATCATCGTCGCGGAGTCGATGGAGATCTTGTTGCCCATCTTCCAGGTCGGATGCGCGAGGGCATCGGCGATGGTGATGTCGCCGAAGGTATTGAGATCGCGGCGCAGAAATGGTCCACCCGAGGCGGTGAGGACGATGCGCTGGACCTCGGCGTGATCGCCGCACCGAAGAGCCTGATGCACCGCGTTGTGCTCGGAGTCGACCGGAAGGATCTCGCCGCCATTCTCCGCCGCCGCGCGCGTCATGACGTCGCCGGCGGCGACGAGCACTTCCTTGTTGGCGATCCCGACGCGCTTGCCGGCTTTGAGCGCCGCGTACACCGGTGGGATGCCCGCCGCACCGACGATGGCGGCGATGACGGCATCCGCATTCGGCAGCGACGCGACCGCGGATGCCCCTTCCGCGCCGCAGACGATTTCGACGTTGCGTTTCAAACGCGAACGCAGGGCGGCGACGTCGCCAGGATCGCGAACGGACACGATCTCCGGCGCATAGCGCTCGATCTGCGACGCGAGGAGATCGAGATTGCGTCCGGCCGCGAGGCCGACGACGCGCAGCGCGTCCGGAAACGCGTCGACGACGTCGAGCGTCGAGCGTCCGACCGAACCGGTGGAGCCGAGGATGGAGATTCTGCGCATGGTTACGCCGACATGATCTTGAAACTCTGGAAGTTGTGCACGATCAGGAACCAGTACACGTAAAGAATCGGCGTCGTGTAGAAAATCGAATCGAACCGGTCGAGGAATCCGCCGTGGCCGGGGAGCAGTGTGCCGGAGTCTTTCACGGCGGCGGAGCGCTTCCACATCGATTCCGCCAGGTCGCCGATCACGCCCGCGATCGAGAGGATCACGCCGGCGATGATGGCGTGGAGCAGCGGGAAGTTGCGGAAGAACGTGAAGTGGATGATCACCGCCGTCACGACCGCCGCGAATACGCCGCCCATCAAACCTTCGACGGTTTTTTTCGGACTGATGCGCGGCGAGAGTTTGTGCTTTCCGAACGTGCGGCCGAAGTAGTACGCGCCGCTGTCGCCGAGCCAGACCACGAGCAGGAGGAAAAAGACCAGCTTCCAGCCGTCGGGAAAGTCGTCGTGCAAACGAATCAGCGAGCCGCCGAGCATCCCGACGTACAACGTTGCCATGACCGCGATCGCGCTCGACGGCAGCGCCTCTTCGAGTTTCCCTCGCGAGAAAACGTACGAGCCCGGGATGACCAGCAATGCGACGAAGACGCCCATCTCGACCGAAATCGGCTCGAGGATGAATGCGGCGTTGATGAACAGCATCACGGCGATGCAGAGCGGGACCGGGATGTCATAGCCCTTTTGTTTGCCGAGGTCGAGGAACTCGTAAAGCGCGAGCGCGGCGCAGAGCGACATCGCGGCGTCGAAGACGTACGGATGCGCCCAGCCGACCACCCAGATGGCCAGCGGTGCGGCGATGAGTGCGGTCAGCTCACGCTTCATGGATTTCCGGGATTCCTGGGAACGCGGGCGTCTCGCGCGCTCGTCGAAGGACGATCCTGCCAAGCACGGCGGGCGAGACGCCCGCGTTCCCAGGGGTTGCCCGTTTACGATTGCTGATTGTCGGCCTCGATGAACATCTGCGCGTCGGATTCATCGACTCCGCCGTAGCGGCGCTCGCGCGACTGGAAATCGATGATCGCCTCGAAGAGATCGCGGCGGCGAAAATCGGGCCAGAGTACTTTCGTGACGTGAATCTCGGCGTACGCGATCTGCCAGAGCAGGAAGTTCGAGACGCGCAGCTCGCCGCTGGTGCGGATGAGCAGATCGGGATCGTCGATGTTCGCGGTGTAGAGGTGATCGGAGAAAAACTGCTCGTCGATCTGCGCATCGCTCATCTCGCGCTCGCGCAGGACGGCCATGATGCGATTGACGGTGTCGACGATCTCGGCGCGTCCCCCGTAGTTGAGCGCGATCTGAAACAGCAGCCCGCTGTTCTTCGCAGTCTCGTTCTCCGCGTACTTCAGCTCGCGCTGCACCGAGGGATCGAGACCATCCACGCGTCCGATGGCTGTGAAGCGGATGTTGTTGTCCATCAGCGTCTTCAGCTCTTTCCGGAGGTACTCCTTGAGCAGCATCATCAGCGTGGCCACTTCGTACCGAGGGCGCTTCCAGTTTTCAACCGAGAACGCGTAGAGCGTCATGACGCGCAGCTCGAGGCGTGCGGCGGTCTCGACGATTTCGCGCACCGAGGCGATTCCGGCGCGATGACCTTCGACGCGCGGCAGGTTGCGCCCTTTTGCCCAACGGCCATTGCCGTCCATGATCACTGCGACGTGCCTCGGGAGCCGTTTGAAGTCGACGCGGTCGAGCAGCGTCTCCTCGATCGAGCCCGGTTCAGCGAGTTTGCGCAGGTCAATCATCTGAAGCGCGCGATGTTATCGCAGACTGCGCGGCGCTAGTAACGCACTTCCCACAACGTCAACCCTTTCGCCGGCGCGGTCCAGCGCGCCTCGGTCCAGATCGCGCCGGGCGCGCGTTTGCCGCGGCCGATCTCGATCAGCGAGCCGGCGATGCGGCGGACCATGTAGCGCAGAAAGCCGTCCGCGGTGACGGTGATCGCCATCGCCTTTCCATCGCGCACGACGTCGATCGCGCGGATCGTCCGCTCCGTCGAGCTGACCTCGGGGTTGATTACCGTGAACGCGGCGAAGTCGTGATGTCCGAGGAGCGGCTGCGCCGCGTCGCGCATCAGGACGGCGTCGAGCGGCTGCGGAACGTGGGCGTGCGTCTGGTGCGCGAAAACATCCGCGATCTCGTCGTTCCAGATGCGATACACGTACGTTTTCAATTTCGCGGCGAAGCGGCAGTGGAAGTCATCCGCGACCGTCTCGATTTCCGCGACGCGGATGTCATGCGGCAGCAGGTTGTTGAGGCCTTGCCGGAATCCGCGCGGTTCGATTGCGAACGGAAGATCGAGGTGGGCACGCTGCCCGCGCGCGTGGACGCCGGCATCAGTGCGGCCGGCTCCTTCGATGCGGACTGACGTTCCGAACATCTTCGCCAGCGCGGTTTCGACGACATCCTGAATCGCGGTCGCATTGGTCTGCGACTGCCATCCGGCGTAGCGCGTGCCGAGATATTGAAGCGTCAGGAGAACGCGCAAGACTCGCTGCTACTTCGTGCTCTCGATATGCGTAATGAACGCGTCGGTGAGTTTCCAGGCCGCCCCGTCCTTGTCGTAGAGGAGTGTTGCGTCGGCGAGGGCCGGTTTCGTGCGATGCGTATCATGATCCCCGATCAGGACCTGGCCGCTGTCTTCAAGGTCTTCCGGCGCGATCATCGACACCGCCCTGGGAGCTTCGATCTGAACGGTGTACTCCCGTTTATCACTCGAGACATTCTTGATGCCCATGATCGTGAACTGCAGGAAATCGTCGAGCGAACGAAAGGTAACGTTGTTGAGGCCCCGCGTAGCGCCGGGCTGCATGATCTGATGTTTCCTCAGCAGATCGTCTTTCATCTTTGCGATCAGCGCCGGATCCTGTGGAACGGCCGGGGCCGGAGGGAGCGGCTGATTGCCGACGAGCGTTGCGTAGCGGCAAAGCGTCGCTTTGTCGGCGGCAGGCGACGTGTGGAAGAGGACGCGCGTAACGTTGCCGGACGCCTCCGCCCGTACGTCGAGCGAGCCCGCTTTGAGGATGCCTTTTTCGGGCGACGCCCAATCCCTCGATGCTCCTGCTGCGGCGAGCTTTTGCGGAAGCATTTCGATGACGGCTTTCGGAGCGAGCGCCGTCAGCACCGAGGTTTGTGCTGAGGTCGCGTCGGACTTGTAGTTGATCGCGCACTCCGGCTCGGCGGCGAGCACAGCGGCGGCGATGAGGCAGGCGGCGGTCGAGATCACGATTGGGCGGATTCGCATGGTCTCCGACAGAACCTCGCCGCGCGGCTCCCTAATCCACGCTTTACAATCGCGCCATGAAGTATTGGCTGATGAAGTGTGAGCCGTCCGCGTACACGATCGAGAGACTGGCGCGCGACGGCACCACGAGTTGGGAAGGCGTTCGCAACTACCAGGCGCGCAATTTCATGCGCGATGAAATGAAGAAAGGCGATCGCGTCCTCTTCTACGCATCGAACGCCGATCCCTCGGGCGTCACCGGCGTGGCGGAGATCGCCCGCGAGGCGTATCCGGACAAGTTCGCAACCAAAAAGGGGCACGACTACTACGATCCGAAGGCGACTGCCGAAAATCCGATCTGGTACATGGTCGACATCGGGTATGTCGAGACGTTCCCGCGCATCGTGCCGCTCGATACGCTGAAATCGACGCCCGGCCTGGAAGAGATGGTGGTGACGAAGAAAGGCTCGCGTCTTTCGATCCAGCCGGTGACGAAGAAGGAGTTCGACGTCGTCGTGAAACTGGGCCGCGCGAAGTGACGCAGTTCGAGGTCGTCCAGGGCGACATCACGAAACTCGCCGTCGACGCAATCGTCAATGCCGCCAACTCTTCCCTCCTCGGCGGCGGAGGTGTCGATGGCGCAATCCACCGCGCCGCCGGTCCCGAGCTCGTCGCGGCCTGCCGCCTCCTCGGCGGATGCGACACCGGCGACGCGAAGATCACGCCCGGCTTCCGCCTGCCGGCGAGGTTCGTCATCCACGCGGTCGGCCCGGTCTGGCGCGGCGGAATGAATGGCGAGCCTGCGTTGCTGGCGTCGTGTTATCGCCGCAGTATCGAGGTGGCGATCGAGAACGGCGTACGCACGATTGCGTTTCCGGCCATCAGTTGCGGCATCTACGGCTACCCGATCGATGCCGCGGCGGAAATCGCGATCGGTGAAACGAAGCGCGTGCTCGCGGACGGCGATGCAATCGATCGTGTCCTCTTCGTCGCATTCGGCGATGACGTTCGCCGCGCACTGGAACGCTCTTTGCGCAATGGATGATCGCGGAGGGACCAATGTCCGAAGAACGATATGAGCCTGTTTCGTGCGATTACCACGACGAGCTCGAAGCAGCAGCGATGCACAAACAGCAGGTCGAGCTGGAGTTCGATCTCGAGGGCGTAACGCAGCGCGAAAAAGGGACGATCGCCGACGTCTACACCGCCGAGGGCGCGGAGTTCGTGAAATTCGTCGGAGGGGCGGGCGCGATCGATATCCGGCTGGATCACATCATTTCGATGCGAGGGGAGTAGGGAGTCGGGAGTCGTAGAAACTCGACCGGGTTGCGTGTTTCTAAACCTCCACACCCAACTCCCTACATCCCACACCCACCCAGTGCTACCCTAACCACTCCATGCCGAAGTTCTTCTTCTACGCGGGCACCGGCTTCTGTCTTTTTCTCGCGCTGTGCGCGGCGGCGGGAGTGATGTCGCAGGCGGATGGAGGAGCGCTGGCGTTCGTGGCGATTCATGGCGCGATCGTTTCCGCGAAGAGTGCGGCCTCGTGGGCGATCATCGTTGCGCTGGTTGCCGGCATCGCCACTTCGATGATCCTGGTGCGGATGGCGGCGTTGCTCGCGGCACGAAACGTTTTCGGCGCGCTCTTCGCGCTGCTTTCGACCGCCGCGGCCGTCGTGTCACTTGCCTGGACGCTCTTGCTCCAGACGCGGATGCTGATGCTGGTCCGCCACGGCGCCGCCTATGGCGATCTCGCGCAGTTCCATTTCGCCGCCGTGATGATGCTCGGCTGCTTCGTCTCGCTCACGTTCCTGGCCCTGCGGCCGTACTTTTCGGTGCAGGCCAGCCGCGTTCTGTCCGCGCTCGTCTTTCTGCCGTTCCCGCTCTACTGCCTGATCCTGGCGCAGGAGCTTTTCGTCTCGACGCGGCTCTCACCGCTGCCCTCGGCATCACCCGCGGCGCTCGTGTTCTTCGCAGTCGTAGCTGTTCTCTTCTTCGCCATCGCCGTCCACTGCATCCGGCACCGGCATATGTTCATCGAGACGACGAATCTCCGCGAACTGCTCGACACGCGCGTCGACCGTTCCTCGCGTCCCATCGGCAGTGTGGCCTTCGACTCGTAGGCTACAATCCGCCCTTCCATGCGAAATCTCCGACTCCTCGTCACTACGCTCGTTCTCTGTCTGCCCGTTTCTCTCTTTGCCGCCGCGCCGCTGACGGATTTCGTCGCCGGCGTCAACAATCTCAAACTCGCGCCCGAGGTGGCGACTGTCAGCAATACGACCTGGACCGTCGGCCACATGAAGGTTCGGCTGACGTTCGGCTCCATTGCGCGAGTGATGGCGGGCAATGAACCGATCGGCGTTTTCTTCAAAGGAAACGGTTCGTTTGATTACGAAACGGTCGAAGCGGCCGAGCTGCCGGTGGTTGCGCACAACGTGAAGGTACTTGCGCACGTAAAGATGACCGCGGACGCGAATCATGCAACGCTCAGCGACGACTTCACCGAAGTGCTGCTGGTGGGGGGTGGCGTGGCGATGCCCGAGGTGAGCGGGAGCGGCGGCGCGTCGCTTGATGCCGCGCTAAAAGATCATGTCGCGTTGTATGGCCGGCTGCGGACCACTCCGACGTCGCATGTCCTCACTGTTCAGAAGTTTTCGTTCCCGGCGTCGAAGGTTGTTGTCGCCGAGTTCCGTGGCGGGAAAGACAACATTTTCTATGCGCTGGACAATACGGACGAGGCCCTCTACACCGCATACGAACCAACCACGTATGGTGTCGACCGCCGGATCGCCGAGTGGCTCGTACCGGGCCTGCTCTCCGCGCAACCGGTCGGTCACGATCACTGGACGACCCCTCGGCCTTCCTTCGTGCTGACGGCCGTCGATTACGCGCTTACGGCCGATGGCGACAACGCACACCTCGAAGTCACCGAGACCATCGCGCGTTCCAATCCGACGCAAAACGTCTTGCAGTTCAACATGAACAAAGAGGATTTCGTCAAACCGGGCGCGCCGTTCCGAAAGTACAACATACGCAGCGTCACGGATGAGCAGGGGAGGAGTCTGCCGTTCGACCACGACTTACCGGGCGATCTTGTCGTTGCAGTCGATGGCATTCCTGGTCCGTCGCTCAAACTGAAGTTCTCGATCGACGGCGATTTCCTCGTGCGTCAGGGCGGCGACAATGCCTGGCAACTCTATGTCGCTGATCCCTGGCTGCCGCTCCCGCCGGAGTACAACGGCTGTGCTTTCACGATTCACTCTGTGCTGAAGGTAAAGAAACCGTTCATCGGCATTGCGCCCGGCAACACAATTTCTCGCCGCGATGAAGGCGACTACAACATCGTCGAAAACGTAGTCGATAAGCCCGTTCAGTTCGCCACGGCGGAAGGCGGCAGGTACACGATCTATGAAGAAAAGCACGGCACGCGCACGATCCGCGTGGCGACATACGGCCTGAAGAACGAGCGAGCATCGAAACAGCTTGCCAATCTCGCATCAAATCTCATCGATAATTACGAGTTTTTCCTCGGGCCGTTTCCGTTCGCCGAATTCAATATCATTCAGGTCAACACGTACGGCTACGGACAGGCACCGCCCGGCACGATGTACATTACAAACGAAGCGTTCAATCCAACGTTGACCGAGGTGGATCAGGTTTTCTCCGAGGGAATCAACGAGCGATTCGCGCACGAGATCGCGCATCAGTATTGGGCTCATGTCGTGCGCATGCCGAGTTCCGAGGAGCAATGGCTTACGGAATCGTTCGCCGAATACTCAGCGGCATTAGCGTTGAAGCAACTAATGCCACAGGGAGACGCCGTCTACAACCGTCTCGTGGCGTCGTGGCGGACGCGCGCGAAGCAGGCTGCTGCGATCGCGCCGATTCCCTACGCGAACCGCATCGCAAAAGATGAGACCGGAGCACGCACGGCTCTTCTTTACGACAAAGGCCCGCTGCTCCTTTACACGATCCACAAGGAGATCGGCGACACGCCCTTTCTCACATTCCTGAAGTCCTACACGAAGTCGTTCAACTTCAAGTTCGGGACGACGAAAGATGTGGCCGGACTACTCGGCGTCATTACGAAGAAGGACTGGAAACCGTTCTTCGATCAGTACTTCTGGGGCACGGCGATGCCGCAGTAGCGGTGGACGCGGCTCTACTCCTGGTGGAAAGATCGGGCAACTGCACAGGTTCCGGTGCCAATTGCTGGAGCCGGACCGCTAAACTTCCCATGGCCCTCTGATGTCGTTCGCTCACCTCCACCTCCACACCGAATTCTCCCTCCTCGACGGTGCCAGTCGGCCCGACGAGCTGGCTAAACGAGTCGCCAAGCTCGGCATGCCGGCCTGTGCCATCACCGACCACGGCAACATGTTTGGCGCGGTCGAGTTTTACAACGCCATGAAGAAGGAGAAGGTGAAGCCGATCATCGGCTGCGAGATGTATGTCGCGTACGGCTCGCGCTTCGACAAGGCCGGCGTCGAGGATGGGCAGGCCGACGCCGGCGCGAACAATCACCTCATCGTGCTCGCGTCGAACGACGAGGGATACAAAAACCTCGTCAAGCTCGTCTCGGCTGGATACACCGAGGGGTTTTATTACAAGCCGAGGATCGACAAGGAGTTGCTGCGCGAGCATCGCGAAGGGCTGATCGTCCTCTCGTCGTGCCTCAAAGGCGAAGTTTCGCAGTCGCTCGCGGGCGGGAACCTCACCAAGGCCAAAGACGCAGCGCTGCAATACAAAGACATCCTCGGCGCGGACAACTTTTTCCTCGAGATCCAGGATCACGGCATCCCCGATCAGCAGAAGATCGTGCCGATGATGGCGCGCCTCGGCGAGGAGACGGGGCTGCGCCTCGTCGCCACGAACGACTCGCATTACCTGTCGAAGGATGACGCGTTCGCGCACGAAGTCCTGCTCTGCATCGGCACCGGCAAAACGCTCGGGGACGAGAAGCGGATGAAGTTCTACAGCGACGACTTCTACGTCAAGAGTCCCGACGAGATGCGGCGGATTTTTAAAGATTACGCTGAGGCGCTCGACAACACGGTGAAGATCGCCGAGCGATGCAACGTCTCGCTCAACGTCGAGGGGTATCACCTCCCGAACTTCCCCGTTCCCGAGGGGAAGGATCTGGCCGGATATTTTGCCGAGATCGCGAGGGCGGGGCTGGAGCGGCGGCTCAAAGCGGCTGCGCCGCTTTTCGCCGCGAAAAAGAAAAAGCACGAGCCGCAGGAGTACCACGACCGGCTGCAGACCGAGATCGACATCATCAAGACGATGGGGTTCCCCGGCTACTTCCTCGTGGTCTGGGATTTCATCAAGTACGCGAAAGATCACGGAATCCCGGTCGGGCCCGGCCGCGGTTCCGGCGCGGGCTCGCTGGTCGCGTATTCGATGGGCATCACCGACGTCGATCCGCTCGACTACGACCTGCTCTTCGAGCGCTTCCTCAACCCCGAGCGCATCTCGATGCCTGACATCGACATCGACTTCTGCATGAATCGCCGCGGGGAAGTGATCGAGT
>JBAVBF010000035.1:0-4479 GCA_049586115.1 Thermoanaerobaculia bacterium
CGTAAAGCGCCTGGATACTTGCAGTCGAAGCCTCGATATCCGGCTGGCGTCCATGTTTGCGAAGCGCCTCGCTGGTCGTAGGTCCGATCGAAGCGAGCAGGGCGCCGTCGATGGAAGGAGCCGCTGCGAAGAAGTTGTCGACGGTCGATGCGCTGGTGAAGGTGACGACGTCGATATCGTGGAGTTCGCCCGCATTCAAAGTGACGGGAACCGTTCGGTAGGCGACAGCGAGATGCACCTCGGCCTCCCGTTTCCGCATCTCGTCGATGAACTCGTCGCGACCCTCGGCGGCGCGAATGACGGCGATGCGCACGTTCCGCTGGTCACCATCAAAGTGCGGGATCAGCGCGGTGGACATGAACTTGTCCGGAACCAGATCCGAAATCACGCCGCGAGAGCGGAGGGACGCAGCCGTCGTTTCGCCGACGCAAGCGACGCGCGTGCCGGCGAGAGCGCGAACGTCCTTTCCCTTCGCGAAGAGGCGGTCGAAGAATGCAGACACACCGTTTGTCGACGTGAAGACGAGCCAGTCGAAGTGTTCGCCGATCGCGGCATCGAGCGAGTCGAACGATTCCGGCAGCGCGATCTCGATGGTCGGGAACTGGATGACCGTCGCGCCCGACTCTTCGAACAGGCGCGCAAGTTCCGAAGCTTGTTCGCGGGCGCGGGTGACGACGATGCGTTTGCCGAAGAGCGGCTTCGATTCGAACCAGTTGATGACGTCGTGCAACTTCACGACGTCGCCGACGATGATCAACGCCGGCGTCGGCGGATTCGCGTCTGCCACTCGCGCTTCGATGCTCGCCAGCGTGCCGGTGATGGTGCGTTGCTCGGGCGTTGTCGCTTTCGAGATCACGGCAACGGGACGATCGGGTGAGACGCCGTTCGCGGTCAGTTTTTGCGCGATGGTGGCCAGATTGCCGAAGCCCATCAGAAAAACGATCGTGCCATCGAGTTGCGCCAGCGCTTCCCACTTGATGCCAGTCGACGCGTCGGCCTCGTGGCCGGTGACGAGCGTGAGCGAGGTCGCGTAGGAACGATGCGTGACGGGAATGCCGGCATATGCGGGACCTGCGAGCGCCGACGAAATGCCGGGAACGATTTCGAATGCGACCCCTGCGGCCGACAGCTCCTCCGCTTCCTCGCCGCCGCGTCCGAAGACGAACGGATCGCCGCCCTTCAGCCGGACGACGGTTTTCCCCTTCTTCGCTTCGTCGATCAGAAGTTGATTGATCTTCTCCTGCGGCAGCGCGTGTCTCGATGCGCGCTTGCCGACGTAGACCACTTCGGCCGTCTTCGGCGCGCGGTCGGCGATGGCGTCGGAGACGAGCGCATCGATGGCGATGAAATCGGCGCGCGCGATGAGATCTGCCGCGCGGATGGTTAGGAGGCCGGGATCGCCCGGGCCGGCGCCGATCAGGAAGACTTTGCCAGTCATGAATGCGCTCCAGCGCGATTTGCGAAAGCGCAGCTCATCGCTGCACCGCCAGATTCATCGCGCCGTCGTCGACCAGTTGCCGATACACATCCTCAATGATCGCATCGGCATCGCGACCGTTGCGCGTCACGCGAATCGAACGATCGCCCTCGAGCTCTCCGAAAAATGCGCGGATGGTGATCGACCCTTCATCAAACGTCGCGTGGACCGCGCAGGCCGAGTAGCAGTCGAGAAGCATCCCGAATTTTTGCAGGACGCCGCGTTCGCAATGCGCGGCGAGCGCGGTGGGCTCGTGATTGATCGAGGACGCGATTGACGCCGCATCGCGCAGCGTTTCGATCGCGATGATTCCCTGTCCACACGCCGGCAGCATTTCGTCGATCGAAAAATACGACGTAATTTCGGCGGCGCGGCCGAGGCGGTGGAGGCCGGCGGCAGCGAGGATGGCGCCATCGTAAAGGCCGGCGCGGAGTTTGTTGATGCGCGTATCGACGTTGCCGCGGATGTCGTTGATGCAGAGATGCGGATGGAGAGCGCGAAGCTGCGCGCGGCGGCGTGGCGCACTGGTGCCGACCACGGCGCCGGACGGCAATGACGCGATCGAAGTTCCGTTCAGATGAACCCACGCATCGCGCGGATCGGCGCGCTCGAGAAAACCGGCCAGCACGAATTCGTCGCTGATGATCGAGGGCACGTCCTTGAGGCTGTGCACGGCCATATCGATCTCGCCGCGGAGCAGCGCTTCTTCCAGCTCCTTCACCCAAAGTCCCTTGCCGCCGATCGCCGCCAGCGGCACGTCCTGCCGTTTGTCGGCAGTCGTCTTGAACGGCACGATCACGGGGCGGTAGCCGCGCGCGGCGAGATGTCTCGACACCTCGTTCGCCTGCCAGAGCGCGAGCTGACTGCCGCGCGTGCCGATACGGACGTTCACGCTCATCGCAGTCCGAAAATCTTTCGAATGGTTCTGCGCAGCGTCTCGCGTTCGGCCGGCTCCTCCGCTTCCTTGAGCTGGAGGATCGGGTAGTGGAGGATCTTGTTGACGAGTTGCGTCGACAGTTGCTCGATGGCGGCGCGCTGGTCGGCGCTCATCGGTCCGATCCTGCGCAGGCACTTCTCCAACTCGTGGGTGCGGATGTCCTCGAGCCTTCCCTGCAGTTCGACGATCGTCGGCACCGCGTCCTGCGCGACGAGCCGCCGGCGGAAGCCGTCCACTTCGCGCTCCACGATCTCCTCGGCCTCGTGCGCTTTCTGCATCCGCAGCTCGCGATTGGCGTCGGCGACCTGCTGCAGATCGTCGATGTTGTAAAGGTACGCGCCGTCGATGTTAGCAATGGCCGGATCGATGTTGCGCGGCACGGAGAGATCGATCAGGAACAGACTGCGGCGGCGTCGCCGTGTGGCCAGCGCGCGATCGACGTGATCGCTCTCGATCACGAAGTGCGGCGCAGCGGTCGACGCGATCACGATGTCGCACGTCGCCAGATACGGCTCGACGTTCTCGAAGGTCACCGCCTGTCCGTTGAAGCGTTCCGCCAGTTCGACAGCGCGATCGTGGGCGCGATTGGCGACGAAGATCTGTTCCAGTCCGAACGCCGACAGATGCTCGGCGGTCAGCTCGCCCATGTCTCCCGCACCGATGAGCAGGACCTGAAGGCCATGGAGATCGCCGAAGATTTTCTTCGCCAGTTCGACCGCCGCGTACGGAACGGAAACCGCGTGCTCGCCGATGCCGGTATCGGTGCGCACGCGTTTGGCGACACGCATGGTCTGATCGAAAACCTGCGAGAGAAGCGAATCGAGCGCGCCACGCTCGCGGCTGGCCAGGAACGCGGCGCGAACCTGTCCTGCGATCTGCGGTTCGCCGACGATCATCGAATCGAGACCCGATGCCACGCGGAAGAGATGCTTGAGGACGTCGCCGTGGCGAAGGATGTAGATGTGCTTTTCGAGCTCGGCCCGAGCCGTTCCGGCGCGCTGTGTCAGCCAATCCACGATCGGCTCGATCACATCCTCGGCGGCCGCGGAGACGATTGCTTCGACGCGGTTGCACGTCGAGAGAACGGCCGCGCCGTTGATGCCGTCGAGCGAGCGAAGATCATCGAGCGTCTCCGGAATCCGCGACGGCGCGATGCTGAGCCGTTCGCGGACGTCGACCGCGGCCGTGCGGTGATTCACGCCGACGACGATCAGCGGCATGAGTCCACCTCACGCATGGTGAATCCCCAGGATTGCCACCATGATGGCTACGAATGCGCAGGCGCCGATGACAGCCGTGCGGCGCGTGCGATACGTGTCATTGATGTACGCCTGCAGCACGATCGCGAAAAGAATCCAGGCGACAACGGCGCCGACCTGTTTCACGCGCAGGTCCATCAGTTCGGCCGTCGTCCGATACGACCAGAGGATGCCCGCGAGAATGCCGAGCGTGTAGATGCTGAAGCCGATCGCCAGCGCGCGGTAGCTGACGGTCTTGCAGACGTTGAGACTCGGAATCCAGTCCCACAACGCGCCGCGCTGCTTCGACTTCAGCGCCCGGTCCTGCGCCCAGGCCAGGACGCCGAACGCGAGTCCGATCAGCAGACCCGCGACTCCTATTGTTGTAAGAAATACATGAGTAATAAACAGTCGCGAAATACCAGCAGGAGTTTTGATGAAGGGATCATGTACGACGGCCGAAAGCGTCAGTAGCATCAGCACGAGCGGATAGACGAAGAAGGACGCTGCATGAACGCGATAGCGGATGAAGAGCGCCAGCTCGATCGCGAAAACGAGCCACGCCGTGAAGCCGGCCGCCTCGGGGAGGTTCGTCAGGGGCGGGTGATGCGTGCGGACGCAGATGGTACCGATCCAGACCGTGTGCGCGACGAAGCCGGCGATCATCATGCCGAGGGCGATGTGCTGCGGACGTTTCTCGCGAGTGAAGAGCGTCGCCAGCGCCACGATCGTTCCGGCGGCGTACAACGCGAGCGCGGCGTAGAGGGTCAGGTTCGGGCTCATGTCAGAAGTACTGTCATCCAGAGCCGGCGAAGCGCGGCGAAGGA
>JBAVBF010000036.1:0-1574 GCA_049586115.1 Thermoanaerobaculia bacterium
GTCCTCGCTGCCGAATGCCAGGCTTGCGCGGGTGTTGAGTTACCAGCGACATTCGAGGGTTTGCCGGTTCGGCGGCGAGACGCCGCCGGGCCAGCCGGCGGGACGCCAGCGCTCCAGCCCCCCGAACGGCGCTCCCGAAACCCCTACCGGTGCAGCGGAACGAGAATCAACGCCAGATCCCACGCGAGATGGGCGATCAGCGACGGGACCACGCTGCGCGTCAGGCTGCGCAACGCGGACCAATAGAGACCGCAGAGGAACGCGATCCCGACGAGCAACGGCGAGCCGACGGGGAGATGGGCGATCGCATAGCCTGCCGCGGCGAGGACGATGATCGCCAAACGACTCGCCGGCAGGCGCTGCGCAATCCACTCCTGAAAGGCTCCGCGCCACATCAGCTCCTCGGCGACGATCACCGGGATCACGAACAACAGAATGCTGACTGTCCGGCGGCCCGCCAGAAACGTCGCGTAGAGATTCCGAGTCTCCAGGGCCAGCGCCGGAACCCTTCCGGCAACGAGCGGGAAGAGGCCGTAGGTCGCAGCGAGCATGATCGTTGCGCCGAGGAGACCGATGAGAATCGTGGAGCGTGCGGGACGAAAGAGCTCACGGACGTCAGGCCGGCCGGCACTCAGAATTGCCGCCGACACGAACAATGCCGCGAGTGCGATCGGAATCCAGGGATCGACGAACCTCGCCAGCAGCATCGCGGCAGCCCACGCCAGCGGTACCCCTGCCCCAATTAGCGTCGCGATTCGCGTCCTCATGACGACCGGCCCCGCAGCCGTTTCATGGGCGGCTCGATGAGCCCCCAGAATCCCGCTGGCCGCTGCTGATCCTCGGCGATCGCCGCGCGCGCGGCGTCGTCGAAGTGCAGCCGCCCCTCGTGTCCGATGAGGCTCCAGTAGCGAGCGTCCTGCGCGAGCAGGTCGTGAGTCAGTCCGACGACGATCTCGCGAGCGACTTCCCAGCGCGCACGCGTCACGAAGCGGACCCACCGGGCCGACAGTCCCGGCGTCAGAACCGGAACGCGGACCACCAGCGGATCCGCCAGTCCGAGGACCCGCGCGGTCCGCAGGAGAATGTCGCGGCCGGACAGGATTTCGGGGCCGGGGATGTCGAACGCCCTCGATCGCGCAAGCTCGATGTCGAGTGCGGCCACGAGCGCCACCAGGACGTCGTCGATCGCTACCGGCTCGGTCTTCGAATCGAGCCAGCGCGGAAGAACCATGAACGGCAGGCGCGCCGCCAGATCGCGCACGATGAGGAACGAAAGACTGCCGTAGCCGATGATCATGCTGGCTCGTAACTCCAGCACCGGCACCTCTCCCTCGCCCAGGATCTCTCCCACCCGTTCGCGGCTCCGGAGATGTTCGGACGCCGGTCCCGGACCGGGAGCGACACCACCGAGATAGATGATCCGCCGCAGTCCGGCGTCCGCGGCGGCGTGCGCGAAAATCCGAGCCGCCGCTGCCTCGCGCTCCCGGTAGTCACTCCCGCTGCCCATTTCGTGGACGAGGTAATACGCGTCGTCACACCCTTGCATTGCCTTACGCACGGCGACGGGATCGGCC
>JBAVBF010000037.1:0-2192 GCA_049586115.1 Thermoanaerobaculia bacterium
CTCCACTATTGCGTGCTGATTTCTACCTCCGCGCTGCCCGTCGCGAGCACATGCAGGACGATGCCGTTCGGGTCGAGCGCTACGCTGCCCGGCTCGATGGCGTCGACGCGGCCGCGCATCATGACTCCCGATGCGAGCGGCCGCGTTACCGCGCGCGCGATTTCGTCTCGTAGCGCGTCGATCTGCGGCGCGACCGACCAATGTGCCGCGCTCGCCAGCGTTGTGCGCAGTTGGTCGTGCGCAATGCGGTCGGCGATGCGCAGGAACGGATTCTTCCGGTGCGGATCGAGCGAATAGTCGAGGTTCTGCAACGTCAGCGTGCGCGTGGCGGGATCGAAGACCGGAGTCGCTTCGAGGAAAACGAGACCGCTGTAATGTTTCAGAAAGGAGGCGTGATAGTTGACGTCGATCTCGATCGATACGCGTCCGTTTGCCGCCGGAGCCGCGCCGAGGCGGATGGCGCGGACCGCAACGCCTTCGTAGGTGCGGTTCGCGAAGTTCTCCATCATCAGGCGGGTGGCCTCGTCGTACGGAACCTCGATGTCGAACGGAACGCGGATGCCGCCATTCGGCGCCTGCGCTACTCGCAAGGCCGGTAGCGGCCGCGGCGTCACCGGCGGACGTTCGCCGACGACCACGCGCGTTCGGGCGCGCAACGTCAGCACGCTGGTGAGCGAGAGCCCTGAGCCGGTGATCGGCCCGAGGGCGACGTCGGCCGGCTCCATCACCAGCCAGGTACGCGCGGCGATGAGCACCGGCGCCTGCAGGGACGACCACACCTGCTCCGCGATCGGACGGATGTTCGTGAGCTTGGGCGTGTTCGCATCGATCGTCTTCACTGCCTGGCGCAACTGGTCGTTGACGATCGGCGCCATTTTCCAGTCGGTGATGTCGATATTCGCGAACGTGACCTGGCAGCGCTTCGAGGAGAAATCGACCGGCTGCGCGCGCGTCGTGGAACGAAGACGCCAGTTCGCATCCCAGTCAAGATGCGACGAGAGCGAGATCCAGGCATCGCGCATCGGCTCGCCGAAACCGCAGGAGATGCATGGCCACATCACGATTTCGCGCGTGAACGGCTTCTGTGTCCGGCGGCAGCCTTCCAGCGAATAGTGGACGGTGGTCATCGCGTGGATCCCGCTGCCGATGACGTTGAGCGCGATCGGATCGCGGACGACGCGGTACTTCATTCCGAACTGCTTCTGCGGATCGAGCTCGTAGGCATCGAGCTTCTCCAGACTCTTCGGCACCTGCGACTCGAGCTGCGGCAGCAGCGGCGCGAGCGAGGTGCGGATCGGGATGACGATCGTCGACAGCTCGGCGGGAGGCGGAGGGGCGGTTGGGAGTGTGGCGGCGAGGAACAGGAAAGGAATCAGCATCGTCGGGCGATTTCGGCGAATGATAAAGTCACAAAGCGAGCCAGCAATGTCCGATACCACCACTCGAGGGATTCGCATCCAGGTCGAAAGTACGTATGTCGAGGAGCGGAGCGATCCGCAGGAAAGTTACTTCTTCTTCGCGTACCACGTCGTAATCTCGAATGACGGCGTCGAGACCGCGCAACTCATCAGCCGCGAATGGATCATCACCGACTCGGATGGCAACATGGAGCGGGTGCAGGGTGCGGGTGTGATCGGCGAATCGCCGGTGCTCGCTCCGGGGCAGAGTTTCGAGTACACGAGCTTCTGTCCGCTGCGGACGTCGATGGGATCGATGCAGGGCGGGTACATGATGAAGCTGCCGGGCGGCGAAACGTTCCGCGCGGAAATCGAGCCGTTCACTCTCGCTGTTCCGGGCGTTGTCAACTGAAAGGTATCGCGTGCGCCGGCGGGTCCAGATCTCGTTTCTCTCCGTTTTCCTGACGTTGCTGACCGTGGCGTTTGCGACGGCGTTGATGGTTCGCGTCCGGTCGTACACCGTGAAAACGGCCACGGAATCGACGGCGTCGTCAGCGATCGCAACGACCGCTTCCGCGACGCCGGGCTCGAAGGGATCGCAAGTTTCGTTCGAGCCGTTGCCGGCCGACGGCACGACGGGCTCGGCGTCATCCTCGGTGACCGTGGCCACGACGTCGTCCGCCGCCACCACGCGCGCGCAGCGTTTCCGCGAATTGCTCGCCGCCGGCATCTCGGCGATTGCGCCGTCGGCGGCTCCAGCCGCGCAGGAACTGGCGCCGAAGCCGAAAGCCGTTC
>JBAVBF010000038.1:0-2349 GCA_049586115.1 Thermoanaerobaculia bacterium
CTTCTGCCACGCCGGATCGGAGAGATCGCCGTCGACGACAGGCGATTGCGTCGCGCGAACGGCATGCAGCACGGGATGCTCCGGCCAGTTCGCAGCGCGCGCCGCCGCAGCCGAAAAAAGAACGAGGAAAATGAGGATCAGACGTCTATTCATGGGCAGCGGAAGAATACGAGATCGTCTCGCACAAAGTTGCGGCGGCTCGGCTACGTTTCGAACATACACTCTCGCCTTTCAATGAGCGACTTCACCGGACGCGTTGCGATCATCACCGGCGCCGCGCGCGGCCTCGGCCGCTCCGCCGCCGAACGGCTTCACGAACGCGGCGCATCCGTGGTTGTGAACGTGCGTGACCGCGATCGCGCCGAATCGCTTGCGAGATCGATCGGCGAACGAGCGATCGCCGCTCCCGGCGACATCACCGCTGCCGGCGTTCCTGAAGAGATCGTCCGCATCGCGCTCGAACGCTTCGGACGGATCGACATCCTCGTCAACAACGCAGCCTTCGCCCGATCGACGCGCTTTCCGAACCTTTCCGCCGCAGAGTTCCGCGAAGCGCTCGAGGTCAACCTCATCGCGCCGTTCCTTCTGACCCAGGCCGTCCTGCCGGCGATGAAGGCGCAGAACTACGGCCGCATCATCAATATCTCCTCCTCCGCCGGCCGCATGGTCAGCACCCTCGGCGGTGCGCACTACACCGCGTCGAAGGCCGGCCTCCTCGGCCTCACGCGTGCGGCGGCCAAAGAGCTCGGCCGGTTCGGCATCACCGTCAACGCCGTCTGTCCCGGCATGATCGACACTGAACTGACGCGCGAAAACGCCTCGGACGATTTGCTCACCCGCCTCGCCGCCAGTTACCCCGTCCCGCGCCTCGGCACGTCGCTCGAAGTGGCCGACCTGATCTGCTTTGCCGCATCCGAGGAGGCTGGGTACATCACCGGCGCGTCGTTCGACATCAACGGCGGCGACCTGATGATGTGATCGCATCATGAAAGAAAGCACGCGCGTTCTCATCGCCCTCGGCATCGCCATCGCAGCCGGCATCGCCATCGCCGCATCGCACAACGCTGCGCTGATGCACGCCGCCGACGCCATTGCGCCGATCGGCACGCTGTGGGTCAACGCGATTCGCATGACCGTCATCCCGCTGGTGATTTCGCTCGTCATCACCGCGGTCGCCTCGGCATCCGACATCAAAGCAATCGGCCGCCTCGGTGGACGCACGCTGATCGTTTTCGTGCTGCTGCTCGCCGGGACCGCGATCGTCGTGATGCCGTTCGGTCCAGCGCTCTTCCGGCTCCTCCCGCAACGCCTCGGGGCGCCGCAACTTCCGCCCGGCGCCGCCGAAGCCGCAGGCGAGCTCGCCGCCGGCGGACAGGCGCAAACGTTCGCCGCGTGGGTGACGTCGCTGCTGCCGTCGAACCCAATCGCCGCTGCCGCGTCGGGCGCGATGATGCCGCTGATCCTTTTCACGCTGCTTTTCGCGCTCGCCGTCGCGAGCAGCACGACTCCGACGCGCACGACACTCACGCGATTTTTCCAAGCCCTCGGCGACGCCATGCTCACGCTGGTGCGATGGGTCGTGATGCTCGCGCCGATCGGCGTCTTTGCGCTGGTCCTGCCGCTCGCGACACACGCCGGCACCGCGCTGGCCGGAGCGATCGGGTTTTACGTCATCGCCTACTCCGCCGGATGTCTGCTCGTGACGCTGCTTCTCTATCCTGTGGTCAGAATCTTCGCCGGCATCCCGATGCGGCGCTTCGGCCGCGCCGCGCTTCCGTCGCAGCTCATCGCGTTCAGTTCCAGCTCCTCGATCGCGTCGCTGCCGGCGCTCGTCGAAAGCGCGGAACGCGGCCTCGAGATGTCGCCGACCACCGCCGGCTTTGTCCTTCCGCTGGCTGTCTCCACATTCAAGATTGCCGCGCCGTTGTCGTGGACCGTCGGCGCGCTTTTCGTCGGCTGGTTCTACGGAATCCCTCTGCACGCGGGCGGCCTGGCGATGATCGCCTTCGCCGCGATCTTCCTCGCCTTCGCCGTCCCCGGCATCCCGCGCGGCGCGTTCATCATGCTCACGCCGCTCTTCCTCGCCATTGGATTGCCCGCTGAGGGCATCGGCCTGCTCATCGCCGTCGACGCGTTTCCGGACGCGTTCTCTACGATCCTCAACGTCACCGGCGACCTGGCCGCCGCGGCGTTGGTGGCGCGGATGATCGCGCCGTCCGCTGACGCTACACTGCGCAGCGTTTGGTACACCGACAACAACGATTGATCAGTGCGTTCGCGCTGCTCGCGCTGCTACTGGTCCTCGCGCTGTTGCTGGCGTCGTCGTGGGGCGCGACGAATGCCTCGTGG
>JBAVBF010000039.1:0-1952 GCA_049586115.1 Thermoanaerobaculia bacterium
AGATACGTCAGCCCGAGTTGCTCCTGCAGATCCTGCAGCAGATTGACGACCTGGGCCTGCACAGAAACGTCGAGCGCGGAAACCGGCTCGTCGAGCACCAGGAACTTCGGATTCGTAGCCAGCGCACGCGCGACGCCGATGCGCTGGCGTTGTCCGCCGGAGAATTCGTGCGGATAGCGTTTGCGATAGTCGGGACTGAGCCCGACGGTCTCGAGGAGCTGCGCGACGCGCGCGTCGCGGTCGCTCGACGACATCCCGCCGTGCACGATCAACGGCTCGGCGATGATCGTGGCAACGTTCATGCGCGGATTCAGCGAGGCGTACGGATCCTGAAACACGATCTGCATGTTGCGCCGCATCCGGCGCATGTCGCCGGAGCCGAGCGCGAGGACGTCTTCCCCTTCGAATTCGACGCTGCCGGAAGTCGGCTCGATCAAACGAAGGATGCAGCGTCCAACGGTGGTCTTGCCTGACCCCGACTCGCCGACGAGACCGAGCGTCTCGCCGCGGCTGACGCCGAAGCTGATTCCATCGACGGCTTTGACCTGCGCGACGACGCGCGCAAGCACGCCGCGTTTCACGGGAAAGTATTTCTTGAGATCGCGCACGACGAGCAACGGTTCGCCGATGCCGAGTGGGAGGATCGGTGTCTGTTGCGATCCGCTGGTTTCATCGAGATCGTGCGGCGTCTTCGTCACGGGATTCCGTTCGCGCGCGGTCTGATCGGCCGGCATTTGCAGGCCGCCGGTAATGGCGGGGGAGACATTGTCGTCGCCGGGGACGAAGGGTTTGTCGGTCATCGTGCGACCTCTATCCGCTCCGGATCGGCTTCGTCGCCATGCAGATAGCACCGCGCGTCATGTCCCGGCGACACGATCATCCGCGCTGGTTCATTGCCGAGGCAGATGTCCATCACGTCGGGGCATCGCGGATTGAATTTGCAGCCGCGCGGAAGATTCGAGATCGGCGGCACCATCCCTTTGATCGTCGGCAGGCGGTTCGGCGCGGATGGATCGCCGGCGCTGACGCTCGGCAGCGATTTCAAAAGTCCGCGCGTGTACGGATGCGCGGGCGCCGCGAACAGCTCGCGCACCGGCGCTTCTTCGACGACACGTCCGGTGTACATGACCACGACGCGCTCGCAGAATTCGGCGACGACGCCGAGGTCGTGCGTGATGAGCAGGATGGCCAGCCCGAGGCGTTGTTGGAGCGATGCGAGCAACTCCATGATCTGCGCCTGGATGGTGACGTCGAGCGCGGTGGTTGGCTCGTCGGCGATCAGCAGCTCGGGATCGCACGAAAGCGCCATGGCAATCATGACGCGTTGACGCATGCCGCCGGAGAGCTGATGCGGATAGTCGTCGAGCCGCTTGATCGGATCGGGAATCGAGACCAGCTCCAACATTTCGCCGGCCCGCTTCCACGCCTCTTTTTTCGACACCTTGTTATGAATCCGCACCGCCTCGGCCACCTGCGCGCCGATCTTGAAGACAGGATTCAGCGACGTCAT
Organism: Thermoanaerobaculia bacterium; assembly: GCA_049586115.1. Lineage (GTDB taxonomy): Bacteria > Acidobacteriota > Thermoanaerobaculia > Gp7-AA8 > Gp7-AA8 > JADGNZ01. The sequence continues at coordinate 1,511 of JBAVBF010000039.1, forward strand.
CGGCTCCTGAAACACCATGGCGATATCGTTGCCGCGCACGGTGCGCATGTCGCGCTCGGAAAGGTCGGCGAGGTTCTTCCCTTTGAATCGCACCTCGCCCGCGGTGATCCTCCCCGGCGGCGCAACCAGCCGCATGATCGACATGGCGGTGACGCTCTTCCCGCATCCCGATTCACCGACGAGCGCCAGCGCTTCCCCTTTGCGAACGCTGAACGAGACGTTGTCGACGGCATGCACGAGTCCACCATCAGTAGGAAATGAGGTGCGCAGGTTCTTGACTTCGAGGATCGCCTCGCGCGGATCGACATCCGCGTCAGCCACCGCCGCGCCAGGCAACCCCAACGGCTGCATCGGTTGCGAATTGTCGATGGCGGGATGCTCGGTCACGCGCGTGGGATCGTAGCAAGAATAGTGTCAGACACACCGAGGTATCCTCGATCTG
>JBAVBF010000040.1:0-9134 GCA_049586115.1 Thermoanaerobaculia bacterium
CCTCAGTTTCATGCTTCTCGGGCTGCTGTTCCTCTTCTGCCTAAACAACTACGCGTTCGCGCCTTGGGCGTCGTTCGCAGGCATCGTCATCATTCCGCTTCTGTCGATCGTAACGACGTACCTCGTGCTTCACCGCACCGGTGCACCGCGACGATTCGCCATCGGCGCCGCCGCCTGGATCATCGTCATGGCCATGCTCGTCGTGCACATGATTCTTGCGGAGATCAATCCCGAGCGATTCTCCGGAAACGCTTCGACGATCGTGCGATTGATCCTGCTCCTCGCGACACTCGGCGTTGCGCTTCTGACATACGTTCTGCTCGGCCGCTGGAAGTACGCCGGACGCGTTCGCGGTGCATTGCGGCGCGTGCAGGCGCGCTACGGCTACTCGACTCTTTATCGCGCTTGCGGCGTCCTGCTGATCATCATCGGTGTCGTGCTGCCGGTCGTCGGCTTCTTCACGATCAGCCGCCATGTGGAGAGCGAGTTGATGCTGAAGTACAGCCAGCTCCGCGCCGCGGCAGGACTCGAGGAGCGCATCGATCACCTGGTGACGATGAGCGCGCTGCCTCCGGACGTCCCGCCGGCCACCAGACGACAGGTCTACTCCGACATCTTCACCAACCGCCTGCACATGCTGTTCGGCAGCAATTGGTACCTCGCGCCCGCGGCGGAAGGCGGCACCGCGCCGCGCGTCGCAGACGAACCCGACTCGTGCACCGACGCCGGCGATGCGGAGAAGAACTGGACGATTCCGGCCTGGGCTTCGAGCTGGCTGCCATCGCTTTACGAAGACTCGGTCGCCATTCGTCCGCTCTTCGCCGGAGGCTCCGACGACAACCTGTGGCACTGGTGCGCCGGGGACAGGACGCGGGGCGCAGAGAACCAGCGGTTGATCAAGCTCGTTCGCAAGGTTCACTTCGATACGGATGTCGCGTCATTCTTCTGGCGGCAGGAGGACCTCAGGCACATCACGCAGAAGATCGTCATCGAGTCGTACCTGCCACGGATGTCGATTTGGCGATCGTCAGGAGATTGGGTTCGCCTGCTGGCGATCGGTCTGCTGGCTCTGCCGATTCTGGCGCTGTTCTGGTACGTCGCGGATTTCGTAGCCAAACGGATTCTTCTGATCGACGTCCGCGAACCCGATTGGCTGGCGCGCAAACCTCTCAGTCCGACGCTCGGCGAGCACGTCTTCCTGGTGCGGCGCGAACGCGATCTCGACTCGCTCACGAAAGGTCTTGCGTTCGTCGACGTGTCGTTCGCAGCGCTCGACGCGGCGGACAATTGGTCCGCGGCGCTGGAGACTCTCGACAGCACCGAGGCCGGACGCAACATTCGCGTCATCGATTTCGAGTACGGCATCAACGACGGCGCCATCAACGAGAAGAAGCTTCGCTGGCTGGAACGCCTGCTCATGCTTTCCGACCGCACCATCATCATGGCCTCGGCGGTCAGCACGTCGTACATGCCGACCACGCCGCCTCCGGCCGCGATGCTGCCCGAGGAAACCGCGGCGTACTTCGCGCGATGGACGACACTTCTGCAGTGCTTCGTCACCGTCACGGCGGAAGAGTTGGACCTGCGCCACGAGGAGTGGGAGCGCCGCAATGCGCTGCGCACGGTCAGCATGCTTTCCGCAGCCGAACCGAAGAGCTGGCTCCAGAAGGAGACGGCGCACAACGCCTTTCTCCGCCGCCTTTACAACGAGCTCGAAGCCGAAGCGAACCTGCGCCGCACGTTGCAGATGAGCGATCCCGATACCGATCAGCGCCGCCTCCTCGATGAGCTCTGCGAACGCGCCGAAACGTATTTCGCCGGCCTCTGGTCGAGCTGCCGTGAAGACGAGAAGCTGCTGCTCTATCAACTCGCGCACAACGGCCTCGCCAATGGCCGGAACCGCCGCACGCTGCGGCGGCTGATGGCGCGCGGCCTGGTACGCCGCAATCCGAACCTGGAGCTTTTCAGCGAATCGTTCCGGCTCTACGTTCTCGAGGCGGCGGAGCGCGAAAACATCGTCACGATCGCCCGCGAAAATCGCGGCGCCAGCACCTGGGACTCGCTGCGCCTCCCCTTCTTCGTAATCATCATCAGCTTCCTGCTCGTGCTCTTCGCCACGCAGAAAGACATGCTGACCACGACCACCGCTCTCGCCACCGCGCTGACCACCGGCCTGCCGATCCTGATGAAGTTAGTCGGCGCATTCGCCGAGAAGCGCAGCGACGCAAAAGCGTAAGCGCGAAGGTGGGACTCGCCTGGCTCCGGCAGTAGGACTCGAACCTACGACCCACGGATTAACAGTCCGTTGCTCTACCAACTGAGCTATGCCGGAGTACTTGCGGCGCGGCGGGCGGCGGACGATAGCAAAGCGTCGTCCACGCCGTCAACGTGGGGGCAAACCGAGGGGGGCTGCGGTGTATTTCGCGAGGGCGGAGGTGAGGCGCGGGAGCAAATCGGCCACTTCGGAGTACTCGATCAGATCGATTTCGCGGTCGCCGGCGACCATGGCCGTGCAACGCGATGTATGGGCGGGCCGATAGAGGCAGATGACCGGGATTCCGTAGCGATAGCGGGCGGCTGCGATCTCGTATCCGACTCCGGTCGACGGCATCGAGACCTCGGCAACAAGCAAATCCGCGGCGGCGATCCAGGAGAGGTCGCGGTCGAAGATCGCGCAGGAGTCGAGCGCTTCGCCGGACGCAGTCACATGTTCGGCAGCCACGGCGCCGGCGAGCACGTGATGACCCTCAGCCTCCAGCGCGGCGATGATCTCGCGATACAACGCCACGTCGCCGCGACCGCCGCTGATTGCGCCGGCGAAGTAGATTGTCATTCGTGCTCCATCCTGCGTAAGCGTCAGGATAGAGTACGAGAGAACCATGTCCCGCGAAATCGTCATCAACGCAGCCAAGCATGAATCGCGAATCGCCGTCCTCGACGACGGGCAAGTCGTCGAGTTGTGGGTCGAGCGCACGCGGCATCGCACCATCGTCGGCAACATCTACAAAGGCCGCGTGACGAAGGTCCTGCCCGGCATGCAGTCAGCCTTCGTTGACCTCGGCCTCGAGCGCGACGCGTTTCTCTACGTCTCTGACGTCATCGAGGATCTCGAAGAGTTCGACAACTCCGATTCGAGCGACGACCTCACGCTCGATGACGTTCCGCAGCAGCGTGCCGAGGCATCGATTGCGGATCTGCTGCGCGAGGGGCAGGAGATCGTCGTGCAGGTGTCGAAAGACACGATCGCCGGCAAGGGCGCGCGCATCACCAGCCACATCACGCTGCCCGGGCGCTTCCTCGTGTACATGCCGACCGTCAATCACATCGGCGTTTCGCGGCGCATCGAGAATGAAGGCGAGCGGACGCGGCTCAAAGAAATCCTGGACCGCATTCGCCCGCCCGGCGCGGGTGGATTCATCGTCCGCACGGCGGGCGAGGAGCGCGAGGAGGATGAGTTCCGCGCCGATCTGAAGTACCTCACCGACCTGTGGGAGCAGATCAAACGCAAAGGCGAGAAGGCGTCGGCGCCGACGGCGCTCCATCACGATCTCGACCTCGTCCTGCGCACGATCCGCGACGTGCTCTCGCCCGAGTTCAAGAGCGTTTGGGTCGACTCGGTCGACCAATATCAGCGCATCGTCGAATTTCTCGATCAGATCCAGCCGAACCTCGTGTCGCGCGTCCGGCTCTATCGCCGCGACGAGCCGATCTTTGAGGATTTCAGCATCGAGGCGGAGATCGCCAAGGCGCTGAAATCGAAGGTGTGGCTCAAGTCCGGCGGCTACATCGTCATCAATCAGACCGAGGCGCTGGTGGCGATCGATGTGAACACCGGCAAGTACGTCGGCAAGAAGAATCTCGAGGAGACGGTCTTTAAGACGAACCTCGAGGCGGCCAGGGAAATCGTCCGGCAAATCCGCCTGCGCGACCTCGGCGGAATCATCGTGCTCGACTTCATCGACATGGAGGATCTCGCCAATCGCGAGCGCCTCTTCGAAGCGCTCGAGACGGAGATTCGCAAGGATCGATCGAAGACGAAGATCCTGCAGATTTCCGAGTTTGGTTTGATCGAGATGACGCGCAAACGCGTGCGCCAGAGCCTGGAGCGCTCCCTGACGCAGGCCTGCCCGTATTGCGGCGGCAGCGGCCGGATCAAATCGAACACCACGATCGCCTTCGAGATCTGGCGCGAGCTGGCGAAACTTCACGATCTGCATGAAGGGCAGGACGTCATCGTCCGTCTCAACCCCGTCGTCTACGGCTCCGTGCACAACGCAAACGATCCGATTTTCGAAGAGATCGAACGCAACATGGGTGTGCATCTTGTATTCAAGCCGGATGACTCGCTGCATCACGAGCAGTTCGATGTAATGCGAATCTGAAGGCGTGCGTAAACGCATCTGACATCCAGCCGTCAAAGCGTAGTGCCGTTGTCGTTCTTGAGAGCGCGCAGGCTCAGTTCGCCCGCGGCCGGAATCGGTCTTGGCATCGTCATCGGCGTTATTGATTCCTTCCTTCATGAGGGATGGTTGCACCTTCAGTCGGCTCCATTGGAGCCTCTGATCATCCTGTTCACCTGGACGATTTGTTGCTGCGCGGTCGGCGTGCTGTTCAGCGCGGAGAGGCTTGGCCGGCTTCGCTGGTTTCCACTCGCGGCAGCGGGGCCCGGAGTTCTCCTACTGAGCCGTGGCGCGACTCCGTTCAAGAACCTGATGGGCTGGCCGTCGTCACACGTTCTGCTGACGTGGCTTGCGGCAACGACTGTCGTCGCCATCCTCTTGTCGTTTATCCCCCTCAGAAAAAGCCGTCATGTGTTCGCTTATGGCATCGCGTCACTGGTTGGACTGGTCTTGCTCGTTTGTGCGGCGGCCGACGTGCGTGCCGCGGACTGGGTTTCGGGGCCGGCGGCGCGAAGCACTTCTGCACGGAATCTCGTACTGGTTTTTCTCGACACAACGCGAGCCGACGACGCGCTGGAAACGACACCGCCGGCAATGCCGCATCTCGCGGCGTTCGCGGCAAGGTCGACGACGTTCAGCAACGCGTGGACTCCGGCCTCGTGGACAGTCCCCTCACACTTCGCGGTATTCACCGGCGCGAATTGGTGGCGCGTCCCCGCGGGTGGAGCGGGCGGATTCCAATATGACGGCATTCGTCTGCCGGAGCAATTTCAAGCTCGTGGTTATGACACGGCGGCGATCTTCGCAAATCCGCTTTTGAGCACGGACGCCGGTTTTTCGAAAGGTTTCGGCGAATTCACCACCTCGCGCGAATCGGGTGTTTGCCATTCCGGAATCGGCGAATTGCTGTATCGCGTCCTGCTCAACGACGGACCTCGCATCCCTCTCTGCGGCTGGTTCACCGCTTCGGAGGTCACCGGCCGCGCCCTTCGGTTCATACGGCGCGCACACCGGCCCTACATGCTGGCGGTGAATTATCTCGATACACATGATCCGTATTACGTGCCGCCGGAATGCCGTCCGGCCGGGTTTCAGAGCCTTTCCCGCCCTGAGCGTGAAGCGCTGTTGACAGCAACTCCTCGTAAGCGGCAGCCTTCGGTGTCGATCGTTAGCCACGCGCACGCGCAATACCGAACGGCGATGTCCTGCGCGGACCGCTCCCTCGGCGCGCTGCTCGATGCTGCTGGCAGCGATCCGAACACGGTGATTGCGGTCGTGGGCGATCACGGCGAGGAGTTCGCCGAGCACGGCCACGGCGGCCATGGCTTCGCCGTGTACCGCGAAACCACGCACGTTCCGCTCGTGTTGCACGTACCCGGTGCGCCGCCGCAACTCGTGACTGACCCCGTGAGCACGACGGACCTTTACGCCTCGTTGCTGCGGGCCACAAAGCTTTTTCGCGGCGATGATCCCCTTCCGCTGCTCGTTGTAAAGAAACGCAGGCCCGTCGTGTCGATGTACGAATTTGAGCGTGTGCCGAAGGATGAGTCATCCGGGGAGCGCGGGTACAGCGTCGTTTCCGGTGACTATCAGCTGATCTTCTGGCCCCGGAACGGCGAGGCGCTTTACGACTATCACCACGATCCCGCCGAAGCGCATCCGTTGGATATTGCGGCGCTGGCGGCGGTGGCTGCGCCGATGCGGCAGGTGGCGGTTCGTGTCTCGCGCGACAAACAGCGCGCGCTGCAGTTCAGCGCCGTCGGTTACATGCGCTGACAACCGGCACGCCGCGTGCATTTTGACCGACCCGAGCTGTCATGTCTCTCGAAGATACCTTCACCAACCTTGCCTCGTTCCTGAACAGCCTCGACGCCGCGGGTGAGCAGAAGTTCGAGCTGTCACACTCGCTGGTAATCATCTGCCCCGACTGCGGCAAGAACATCGCCTTCCGCAACCGCTGCCCGAAGTGCGGCGGCAATTCGTGGATTCCTGCGGGACACAGCGGCGGGATCTTCGAGCAGATGAAGGCGCAGCGCTGGCGCACGGACCTTCAAAGCGATGACGGGGATGACTCCGACGTCGAAGTGCGCGAGCCCGAAGAAGCGAGCTCCAACGCCAACTAAGTATCGAGCCCTTCGCGCAAGTACTCCTCTTCCATCAACTGAACGAAGAGCGTCTCGTACTCGCGCGAACGTGACGCCGGCGGCTTTTTCATCGTGGCGATGCGGCGGCGGACATTTTCCTCACGCTCTTCCTCGCGTTTCAGTTCGTCGGCCAACGCGTGGGCGATCGACTGGCGGACCACTTCGCGCTCCTTCAGCAGGGTGACGGATCGCGTGCGCGTCATCGCCTCCAGAAGGTCGCGCGCGAGCTGCGTCACGCGCTCGCGCGAGATTTTGTGCATGCGCGATTGTACGTCGGCACCACGCTAGTGAATCGTGCCGTCGTCAGGCGTTTCGGAATCGGCCGGTTCGATGTCGTCTGCGACGATTTCGTCTTCGCCGTCGTCCTTGTCCACCAGCTTCACCGCGGCCACGACGGAATCGTTCTCGTCGATGTTGATGACGCGGACGCCCTGCGTGCTGCGGCCGATGGAGCGGATGTCGGCGACGTTGGTGCGGATGATCATGCCCTGCTCGGTGATGAGCAGAATCTGGTCGTCTTCGAAGACGTAGGAGATGCCGGCCACCTTGCCGTTCTTGTCGGTGGTCTTGATGTTCGTGACGCCGATGCCGCCGCGCGACTGCAGGCGATACGCGGAAACCGGCGTGCGCTTGCCGAAGCCCTTTTCGGTGATGGTGAGGACCTGACCGCGCTCGTCGGAGGCGATGACTTCCGCATCGTCGGATTCCGGTTCGGTATCGACGATCTCCGCCTCCTCACCTTCCGCCGGCGGTTCCGGAACAGGCTCGCCTGACGCCGGAAGAACGTCCATCTCAACGACCGAATCTCCTTCGCGGAGCGAGATGCCCTTCACGCCGGCGGCGCCGCGGCCCATCGGACGGACACCGTTTTCATTGAAACGGATGGCCATGCCGTCGTGCGTACCGATGAAGATTTCGTCGTCCCCCTGGGAGAGGCGGACGGCGTAGAGATCGTCGCCCTCGTTGATGTCGATGGCGATGATGCCGGTGGCGCGAACGTTCGAGAACGCCGTCAGCTCCGTCTTCTTGATCTTGCCCGCGCGCGTGACCATGACCACGTACTTCGCGTCGTTGAAATCGCGGACGGTGAGCAGCGCGCGGACGCTTTCGTTCTGCTCGACGGTCAATAAGTTGACGATCGCCTTGCCACGCGCGTTCGACGCAACCTCGGGGATCTGATGCACCTTGATCCAGTACAACCGCCCTCGATCGGTGAAGACGAGCACGTACGAATGCGCGCTGGCAACGAAGAGGTGCTCGACGATGTCCTCTTCCTTCGTCTGCATGCCGATGCGGCCTTTGCCGCCGCGGCGTTGCGCGCGGTAGAGCGAGAGCGGCGAGCGCTTGATGTAGCCGCCGCGCGACACGGTGATGACCATGTCCTCGTCGGCGATCATGTCCTCGATGGTGATGTCGCTGGCCTGCGGCACGATCTCGGTGCGGCGTTTGTCGCCGTACGCTTCTTTGATCTCGCGCAGCTCGGCGCTGATGATGCCGAGGACGAGCGCCTCGGAACCGAGGATCTCGCGAAGGCGGCGGATCGTGGCCTGGACCTCTTCGTACTCAGCCACGATCTTCTCGCGCTCGAGGCCTGTGAGGCGCTGCAGGCGCATGTCGAGAATGGCTTGGGCTTGAACGTCGCTGAACTGCCAACGCTCGATCAGACCGCTCTTCGCTTCCTGCGGCGTACGGCTTCCGCGGATGAGCGCGATGAGCTCGTCGAGAACGTCAAGCGCTTTGACGAGACCTTCGAGAATGTGTGCCCGCTCTTCCGCTTTGCGCAAATCGAAACGCGTCCGGCGGACGACGATCTCTTTGCGATGCTCGACGAAGTGGTGCAGCAGCGTCGGGATGTCCATGACCTCCGGCTTGTTGTTGACGATGGCCAGGAAGATGATGCCGAACGTGGTCTGCATCTGTGTGTTGCGATACAGATTGTTCAGCACGACCTCGGCAATCGCATCGCGCTTCAGCTCGATGACGATGCGCATTCCTTCGCGGTCGGATTCATCGCGAAGATCGGAAATCCCTTCAATGCGTTTGTCGTGAACCAGCTCGGCGATTTTCTCCAGCAGGCGCTTCTTGTTCGTCATGTACGGGATTTCCGTCACGACGATCTGTTCACGCTCGCTCCTCTTCTGCGTTTCAATTGCGGCTTTGGCGCGGACCTGAATGATTCCGCGCCCGGTGTTGTACGCCTCGTAAATCCCTTCGATGCCGAAAATGAAACCGGCGGTCGGGAAGTCGGGGCCAGGCATTACCGCCATCAACTCTTTCACGGACGCGTGCGGATTCTCGATGACCATGAGGCAGGCATCGATCACTTCGCCGAGATTGTGCGGCGGAATGTTCGTAGCCATGCCGACCGCGATACCCGAGGAGCCGTTGACGAGGAGGTTCGGATACTTGGCTGGCAATACAGCTGGCTCGCGCTCGGTGCCATCGTAATTGGGGACAAAATCGACAGTTTCTTTGTCGATGTCGTCGCGCATCAATTCTTCGGAAAGGCGCGTCAGCCGGATTTCGGTGTAACGCATTGCCGCGGGATTGTCGCCGTCGACCGAGCCGAAATTGCCCTGGCCGTCGACGA
>JBAVBF010000041.1:0-7314 GCA_049586115.1 Thermoanaerobaculia bacterium
GCGGCAACTCCGTCGCGCTCAGGAAAACCGAATAGCACTCGGAGCACGTGGTCATGTGCGCGATGACCTTCGCGCGGGTTTCCGCATCGAGCCTGCCGTCGATGAATGCCGCCAGCGTCTCGTCGGAAGGAAAACCTGTGTGCTCCATCGCCGTCACTTTCTCAACTGCCTTTGGCCGCCCCCACGGCGTCCAACGGCTTAGAGTGACGGAACTCCGCTTTTCCCTCGGCAACAGGAAACGCGAACGACAGCTCGTGATCGGAATGCTCCAGCAACTCGCAGGCATCCGCGGCAGCGACGCCGGCCCCTTCCAGCGTGAACTTCAATTGGGCCAGCAGCTTGCCGATCCGCTTGTACAGCTTCTTGTCATCGACGCTGAGTGCGCGTGCGATGTCGGGGACTTTCTTGCCATTCCAAAAACGCATGCGCAGGATGAGCTGATCCTCGGATTCCATGGTGGCGATTGCCGCATCGATCGTGGCCGCGGTGTGCCGCGCGATCACCGCGCGTTCGCCGCTGAACAGTTCCGGCTCGATCGACGGGCCATTGTCCGTGTTCTCCATCGCCGCCACAAGCACCGGACGCGGCTGACGGATCGGAAGACGCACATAGATTGCGTCGATCTCCTCGGCAGTGAACACGGCTTCGCGTCCGGAGGTCAGGATCGCCACCGCCTCGCTGTACGTGTGCCCGTCGCGCGTGAGCAGCCGCTCCAGCGTGATGCCCTTGTCGCCCAGCCGCCGCGCCTGCGCCGACGGCCGCCACTTGCCCCACATCTGCACGCGATATTGGAAAAACATCCGCTGGATCACCGTGGTCATGTACGTGGAAAACGCGCTGCGCCCTTCGAACTTGCGGATGATGGCGTAGTTGCTCTCGATCAGCTTGAACTTGACGTACGAGCCGAACTCCTCTTCCTCGTCGCGGCCGACGCGATTGCGATGACAAACGTAGCCGATGGCCTTGTCGATCAGGCACAGGTTCGTCAGGAAGACTTCCTCAGCAGCAATCGGTTTCACGGGAGTGCGCGGGAGTCTAGCAGCAAATACGGAACGTATGCGCGTCAGATTGAAAAGAGCGAAGGGTGACGAGTGAAGAGTAAAAAAAAGCCTGGTGATATGAAGACGGTCGTGAACTCTTCACCCTTCACACTTCACCCTTCACGCTTTATCTGTCCGATGGATCCTGAGGTCGTGAGCGATGCGCCGGGGATCTGTCCCATCTGCGGGATGGCGCTGGAGCCGATGACGGCATCGCTCGACGACGCGCCGAACGCGGAGCTGCTCGATATGCAGCGCCGCTTCGTGATCAGCCTGATCTTCTCGATTCCGCTGCTCGTCCTCGGCATGGCGGAGATGGTCGGCATTCACGGATTGGCGATGCAGCCCTGGCTGCCGTGGATCGAACTGGCGCTGGCGACACCGGTCGTGCTCTGGTGCGGCTGGCCGTTCTTCGTGCGCGCCGCGGCATCGATCGCATCGCGGCACCTCAACATGTTCACGCTCATCGGCATGGGCACCGGCGCCGCGTATTCGTACAGCGTCGCCGCCACGCTTTTCCCCGGCACGTTCCCGGCGTCATTCCGAACGATGGGCGTGCTGCCGCTCTACTACGAGCCGGCGGCCGTCATCATCACGCTTGTCCTTCTCGGCCAGATCCTCGAACTGCGCGCCCGCGACAAAACCTCGGGAGCCATCCGCGAGCTGCTCGGCCTTGCGCCGAAATCCGCGCGCGTGTTGAACGATGACGGCAGCGAATCCAACGTCGACGTAGCGCTGATCACGCCCGGCATGCGCATCCGCGTCCGTCCCGGCGAACGGATCGCCGTCGACGGCACCGTCGTCGAAGGCAGCGGCAACGTCGACGAGTCAATGATCAGCGGCGAGCCGATCCCGGTTGCGAAAACAGTCGCCAGCAACGTCACCGCCGGCACCGTCAACACGAACGGGACGTTCATCATCAAGGCCGAACGCGTCGGCGCCGACACGCTCCTCGCGCAGATCGTGCGCATGGTCGGTGAAGCGCAGCGCAGCCGCGCCCCGATCCAACGCCTGGCCGACGTCGTGGCGTCGTGGTTCGTTCCGATCGTGATCGGCGTCGCCGCGATCACGTTCGTGGTCTGGTCGCTGATCGGCCCGCAACCGCGCTTCGTGCACGCGCTCGTGAACGCCGTGGCCGTGCTCATCATCGCCTGCCCCTGCGCCCTCGGCCTGGCCACTCCGATGTCGGTCATGGTCGCCACCGGCCGCGGCGCCACGGCAGGCATCCTCGTAAAAAACGCCGAAGCGCTGGAGCTTCTCTCCCGCGTCGACACGCTCGTCATCGACAAAACCGGAACGCTGACTGAGGGCAAACCGCGTGTGGTACAGACACTCCTATCGGTGAGCTCTGGAGAAAACGCCACCGTCCTGAACGTAGTCGCCGCCGTGGAACGTGCGAGCGAACATCCACTGGCAAACGCGATCGTCGCAGCAGCGACGGAAACGAAAATCGCGACCGAGGTCGAAACCATCGCCGGCCGTGGAATCCGCGGCAACGTCGACGGTCACGAAGTCGCAATCGGCAATGCCTTTTTCATCGGCAACGTCGCCGACTTCGAAGAAAAAGCGAATCAACATCGCGCGAACGGAGCCACCGTTGTCTTCGTCTCGATCGACGGCAAACCCGCCGGCTTCATCGCCATCGCCGATCCGATCAAGCCAACCACGGCTGCCGCGCTCCGGGAACTCCGCGAAAAAGGGATCGCCGTCACTATGCTCACCGGCGACGCCCGCGCGACCGCCGACGCCGTCGCGCGTCAACTCGGCATCGACAACGTCGAAGCCGAGGTCTTGCCCGCCGGCAAAGAAGCGATCGTGCACGATCTCCAATCGAAAGGACGCCGCGTAGCGATGGCCGGCGACGGCGTCAACGACGCACCCGCCCTGGCCCGGGCCGACGTCGGCATCGCCATGGGCACCGGCACCGACGTCGCCATCGAAAGCGCCCACCTGACGCTGATCCGAGGCGACCTCCGCGACATCGTCCGGGCCCGCAATCTCTCCGAAGCAATGATGCGCAACATCAGACAAAACCTCTTCTTCGCCTTCCTTTACAACATCCTCGGCGTCCCGATCGCCGCGGGCGTGTTGTACCCATTCTTCGGATTGCTTCTCAGTCCGATGATCGCCAGCGCCGCGATGACCTTCAGCTCCGTGACGGTGATCGGGAACGCCTTGAGGTTGAGGAGGATCGGGCTGTAGACATTCGTCCCCTACTCCCGCCGCAGCCAATATCCGATCGTGGGCGCGGTCAGGATGTACTCGGGGAGCTTCGGGTTGTCTTCGAGTTTGCGGCGCAGTTCGGCGATGTGCGTGTCGATCGTGCGGGTGATCACGTTGTCGGCGTAGCCCCAGACGGCGCGCATCAGGTCGAGGCGCGGGACGATGGCGTTGTCCTTCGCCAGAAGCGCGGCGAGGAGATCGAATTCCTTGCGCGACAAGGACACCGGTTCGCCGCGTTTGGTGACGGTGCGGCTGGCGTAATCGATCACCACATTGCCGAACGTGCCGATGCGCCGTCCTTCGGCGGGCGTACCTCGGCGAAGGATGACTTCGACGCGCGCGAGCAGTTCGCGAAGCGAGAACGGCTTCGTGACGTAATCGTCCGCGCCTTCTTTGAGGCCGCGCACTTTGTCCGACTCTTCGCCTTTCGCCGTGAGGATCAGGATCGGCACGCTCAGACCGTTTTCGCGGATCGTCTGCAGGACGCGCAGGCCGTCGAGCTTCGGCAGCATCAGGTCGAGGATGATCAGATCCGGCGTCGATTTCATCGCGGCGTCGAGGCCGGCCTTGCCGTCTCCGGCCACCTCGATCGCGTAGCCCTCGATCTCGAGATTGTTGCGCAGTCCGTACGCGAGGTCGGCGTTGTCTTCGATGATCAGGATCTGCTTCACGCGCGCGTCTCCGTCCGCGGCAATTCCGTGGATGCGTTCAGCGGAGCTTCGACGACGAATCGCGCGCCGCCGCCGGGCGCCTCTTCGACCCAGCATCGGCCGCCGTGACCGATGATGATTTCGCGCACGATGGCCAGCCCGAGTCCGCTGCCGGACCGCGCGGTGCCGCGGTCGCGATCGAGCCGGTGGAAACGCCGCCAAACGGATTCGCGGTCGTTCGCCGGCACGCCGGGACCCTCGTCTTCGACCTCCAGCCGCATCAATCCGCCGCTCGCGAGCAGCCGCACGTGCACGGTCTGGCCGGGCGGCCCGTACTTCACGGCGTTGTCGAGCATGTTCGTCAGCACCTGCTTCCACGCTTCGCCGTCGACGAGCGCGTGAAGGCGCGGCGGCGTATCGGCGGTGATGACGACGTCGCGGCGCATGGCCAGCGGCGCAAAGGCGTCTACCGTATCGGCCACGAGCGCTTCCAGGTCGCAATCGCCGAGCGTCGGCGTGATGCCCTCGCGCGCGCCACGCGAGAGGAACAGCACGTTGTCGACGAGGTTCGTGAGCCGTTGCGCTTCTTCGTTGATGATGCGGAGCGAGCGTTGCCGCTCCGACGGCGAGCGGACGCGATCGAGCAGGAGAGTCTCGCTGAACATGCGGATCTGCGTGAGCGGCGTACGCAGTTCGTGCGAGACGCCGGAGACGAAGTCGGAACGGAGATCGGCCAGTTGCCGCTCGCGACGCAGAACCGTGAAGGCCGCGATGAGGACCATCGAGGTCGTAGCCAGCATCAGCACGAGCAGCGGCAGCCGCGAGCGCGGGACACCGCCGGGGATCAGTTCGGCGATCGCACGTGGCGAAAGTGAGCACCGCACGTCCAGGCCGCCCACCGCGGCGCCGAGAGTCTGCGGCGGCGCAATCATCGAGACGCCGGAGGCCGCCTGGAACGTACCGGGAGTGCGGAAAATCTCGTGACCGCCGCGCGTCATGCGGATGAAGACGTCCGCGTTCGTCAGCGTGCCGCCGCCGAGGACGCCCGGGAATGGCGAGCGCCGCGAAAATGCGCGCGCGGCGAGCGTTCCGACCGCCTTCTCCGGAATCGTGAACGCGAAAATGCGCCCCTGATCGAGTTGCGCGACGCCGTACACGGCGAGATGTTCTTCGCCATTGAGAGAAAAGCGATACGTCGTCTGCTCATCCTTCGCAATCCGCTCGCGCACGATCGCCGGAAACTTCGTCAGCATCCAGTTCTGCAGCGGCTCCGGCAACGGCGGCGTGACCGTCCCGTGCGCAGGATCGATCAGAAAAAGGCGGTCGATGACGAAGGCGACGTCGGAGGTGCGCTCGTCGACGGCGAGCTCACCGGCCGAGGGGAGCGTGTTGTGCTCGAGGAGATGATTGGAGATCGCGAAACGCAACTGCCGCGACGCGAACGCTTCGAACTCGAAGACGGTGCGGTGCAGGAGGTCATCGGCGACGACCGAGGCATCGTCGCGAATGGCGCGACTCACGGCCGCCTGATGCGCGCGCTCGGCGGTCACCGCCTCGAACGTGAGCGCCGCCGTCAGCACCAGCGCCGCGATCAGAAGGCAGAGCAGGATCAGCGTGCCAGCAATCGATCTGTTGAAGTGGATCACTGCCGCCGACTGTAGCAGCGAGGTGCATCGAATTCGGGTGCATCGCGCGACGCTGACAAAATCCTTACGTGATTCCGATTGCCGCCAGAAACTGGCGCGCAACGGCCGGCGCCGCGAAATGCGACGCATGCGCGCGTCCGGCATCGCCGAGCCTTTTGCGAACGGCCGCATCGCCGAGGAGCGTTGCGAGCAGTTGCGCGAGCGTCGATTCATCGCCGGGATTTGCGAGAAGCGCCGTGACGCCATCGGAGACGACCTCCGGCACCGCGGCCACGCGCGTGGCGACGACCGGAAGCGACGACGCCATCGCTTCGAGAAAGACGATTCCGAAACCTTCCTGCTCCGTCGGAAGTGCGAAGAGCGTGGCGTTTCGATACTCGGCGGCAAGCGCGGCGAATGGCAGGTGGCCGAGGAAGTGAACGCGATTGGCGAGACCGAGCGCGTGCGCGAGCTGTTCGAGCCGTTCTCGCTCGGGACCTGTCCCAACAATTCGAAGGTGCGTCTCGGCCGGCACCGAGGCGAAGGCGCGAAGAAGCGTATCCACTCCTTTTCGAGGATAGAGATGGGCGACGGTGAGAATTCGGGGCGGTCCATCCTCGCGCGGCGCGGAGTCCAGCGCTCGATCCCACGCATCGAGATCGATCAATTCGGGGACGATGGCGATCCGTTCGCGATCGATGCCGTAGAACCGTGCGATGCGGCCGGCGGAGTACGCGCTGGTCGTGACAACGCGATCGGCTCGGTGTACGTGCCGCGCTTCGAGCCAGGCTTGGGTCTTCAATGCAAGTCGCTCGATTCCGCGCTCGTGCTTCGCTTCATCGGCCAGCACACCCTTGATCGCGGCAACGTGCAGCGCTCCTCCCCTCGGCGCAAATACTCCGTCGAGATCGAATCCGATGATGGCGTCCGCACGAATCGATCGAAGCTGTTTGCGAAGCCGGATGTTGAACAGAATGCGCGATCGCGTGGTCGTGCGCGCATCGTCCGGCGCGATCATCACTACCTCGTGGCCGAGCGCGGCGATCGCATTGCGAAGTCCGGAGATGCCGACCCACGTGCCGCTTCCCTCAGCGACCGTCGACGACGTGCCGGTCACGAAAATCAAACGCGCCATGACGTTTGCATCGAACGATCCAGATGAACGACGCCGAAGAGGTCAGGCGCTACTACGAAGCGATCCTTCCGTTCTACGACGAATCGCTGGCCGATCGCGGTGATCTTCCGTTCTGGGACGCAATCGCCGCGCGGTGGGAGCCGAAACGGATCCTCGAATTGGGATGCGGAACGGGACGCGTGACCGAGGTACTCGTCCGCCACGCGGATGTCACGGCGGCCGATCTGCTGGTCGAAATGCTTCGGCTCGCGCGCCTTCGTGCGCCTGCCGCGAATTTCGTCGCCTCCGATCTCCGCCAATTCGCGTTCGCCCAACGGTTCGATCTGATCGTGCTCGCAGATGATCCGATGGCGCATCTCATCTCGATCGACGATCGCGCGAAGGCGCTGCGGCTCATCGCCGACCATCTGACGGCGGACGGCCGCGTCGTCATCGAAGGATTGTTCCGTCACGAGCCAGGCAACTCGCAGCAACGGCGCGGAAGTTTGATCGTGGAGGAATCGTGGGCGGCGACGGACGATCCTGCGATCTGGAATGCGACGTATCGCTACACGAAGGATTCGGCGATCGTGGATGCCGGCTCCGTGATGCGATCGTGGTCGTTGGAAGAACTCGCTCCGCTTAGGATCGAACACCTTTGG
>JBAVBF010000042.1:0-4390 GCA_049586115.1 Thermoanaerobaculia bacterium
CGACGAAACGGCTGCTGCTGTTGTTCGTGCGGAAGCCGGAGACCCAATTCGTGTTCTCCAGCTCGATGGTCTGGTTGCGGGTATCGACGTTACGGACCGTGCCGCGGATCGTCGAATACTGCGATGAGTCGGGGTAGGTCGAGGAGGGATAGCCGTAGCTTCCGTTCGAGCCCGAGGCCATGCCGCCGCGCGTGTTGTAGGTGACGTCCATCGTTTCGGCGATCAGCTGGTTGCCGGATTGATCGACGCGCACGGTCACTTCATCGCCGCGCTCGAGTTGATCGGGGCGGTAGCTGCGGCCCTGATAGTTGATCGTGGTGCGGTTGTCGTAGAAAACGCGAAGTGAGTCCGACCTGCCGGTGTTGAGGTTGGTGTTGTAGCCGGACACGTTGGTCAGAAAGATGGACTGGCCGCGCGTGTCGACGGAATCGACCGTGCCCCGGATCTGGTATGCGGCGTTGCTGGTGGTCGGATAGCCGCCGTTGCCGAAGATGTCGCCGATGTTGTTCCCGGACGTCCCGCAGGCCGCCATCAGGAGCAGCGCAACGGTCGCTGCTGCAAGCGTTTTGTATCTGTTCATGATCGTATTTCTCCTGAGTTATTAGGAGCAGAAATCGTGCCTCGGCCGGGCATGCGGGTAGGGAAAAAGCGGTGATGGCGCTCTCCTACAATGGATCCCCCCCAACAAGGCAGTAAGGAGCGAGCCCATGCGCAAAGCACGAGTCGGATTCGTTGTCGTTGCGCTGCTTCTCGCCGCGGTTCTCGCGTGTACGAAAGACGAGCAGCAGCAGCCGAAGCTGGGACGCGGGAAGACGTTCGCGAGCAATCCGAAATGGGTGGAGACGACGGTAGACGTCTTCCCGGGGATGGACGGCCCGAACCTGAAGCTCGATGCGGACGACATCCGCGGACGGAACGTGTGGAACCTCTGGGTCGGCGACAGCGGATTGATGTGGGACTACCTCGCGCAGCACGGATTCGGGACGGCCGACCTGCTGAAGGCGATCGACTCACGTCGGCGCGCGCATCGCTTCGCGGAGATCGGCATCATCAATCAGCCGGGCTTCCAGACGGCCGCGAAGCCGACGAACGGGCTGTATCTCGACGAGCCGAAGCCGGGCGATCCGGACGGCCAGATCGATGCGAAGATCGACGCCGGTACGTATGGCCGCTCGTCGGGCGTGGTCGGTCTGCGCATCTCCGACAATCCCGCGTTCACGAACAGTCCGGCGGCGCAGGCGGATTGGAAGCGTCATATCGGACCGGACGGTGTGAACCACGATTTCTACGAGAAGCCTGAGTACTTCAACAATCCAGATCTCGTGCGGCCGTACGTGGTCGGGATGGCCTGCGCGTTCTGCCACGCAGGGCCGGACCCGGTGCGTCCGCCGGCCGATCCGGAATATCCGAAGTGGGAAAATCTGAACGACTTCGTCGGCGCGCAGTATCTGAAGGTGTGGACGGTCTTCGTTCCGAAGAATCCGATCACGGGAAACGATCAGGAAGAGAGTTTCGTGTGGCAACTCATCCACTCGAATCCGCAGGGAACGCTGGACACGTCGTTCATCGCCACCGATTACCTCAACAACCCCGGGACGATGAACGCGATCTACTCCCTCGGCGAGCGCGTGAAGCGCGCGGCGAAGGCGGTGGGATCGCCGCCGGCGAACTACGACTCGATGACCGAGTACCTCACCGGCGGCGCACTCGATCTCCGCAACATCGCGGACGGAATCAGGAATGGATCGCTGGTCATCCCGCGCGTTCTCAAGCAGGGCGATGACTCGGTCGGGCTGGCAGGAGCGCTGAGCCGCGTCTACGCGAACATCGGCGAGGCGTGGCCGGAGTCGAGCCGGCATTTCCGGCCGCTGGTGGGCGGATTCGGATTTGATTTGTCGAACCCGCTCGTCTCGCAGACTCCTCTTCCTGTCCGCAAACTTCAGGAGACCTCGCCGGCGTGGAACTGGAGCGAGGAACGCTCGCCGGCGCTGGCGAAGTACCTGATCAAGGTCGCGCAGCCGCTGCTGTTGAAGGATGCTCCGGGCGGTGCGGCATATCTGAGGGCGACGCCCGAGCGACTTAATCGCGGCAAGATCGTCTTCGCGGAGAACTGCGCGCGTTGCCATTCGAGCAGGCAGCCGCCGGAGACGGTCGACCCGAGGTCGCCGCAGGGGACGGAGTGGTTCAAGGGGCAGGTCCGGACCGATCCGAGTTTTTTCACGCAGAACTTCCTCGGGGACGAGCGCCGCAAGCCGGTCAACATCATCGGCACGAATGCCACGCGCGCCGCGGCGACGAACGCGATGGGTGGTCATATCTGGGACAACTTCTCGTCGCAGACGTACAAGACGCTGCCGAAGGTGCCGGCGTTCCAGGTGGAGAACGTCTTCGATGCCACGAAGCCGATCACGATCGACCTTCCGGGCAACGGGCCCGGCTACTACCGGCCGCCGTCGCTCATCAGTCTCTGGTCGAGCGCGCCGTATCTGCACAACAACACGGTCGGCAGCGATTTCGGCGATCCGTCGGTGGCGGGCCGCATGCGTGCGTTCCAGGACGGCATCGAACGGATGCTGCTGATCAAGCCGCGCGAGCACATCGTGTGGCGCACGACGAAGACGAGCTACATCAACATCCCGAAGGCGTACCTGCCGCCGCTGATCGGCGATATCGTGCAACGAGCCCATCCCGATCTGTTCGACGCGGGGCAGAACTTCAGGATTGGACCGATTCCACCGGGCACGCCGATCAATCTCATTGCGAACACGAACCTCGATTTCGGCGATCTCAGGCTCAAGGCAGCGCGCCTCGATCTGCTCAACACGCTCGTCGACATACTGTTCACGGTCAAATCGCGGCATCTCAATGAACAGCAGGCTACGGATCTGATGAAACAGCGCGTGGTGTCGAAGTTCCTGGCAGTGAACAAGTGCGCCGACTTCGTGGAAGACAAAGGCCACGAGTTCGGAACCAAATTGCCGATGGACGACAAGCGCGCGCTGATCGAGTTATTGAAGACGTTCTGATGATTGGATTGGGAAATTCACGAATCTTGCCGTCTCAATGAAAAGCTGGAATCATGACTTGGCCTTATCGGAGGATTCAAATGCGAAATCAGCGGATTTGCGGCGTTCTGGTGCTGTGGTTGATGGCGGCCGGGTGTGCCTCTCACGAGCAGTATCGAAACACGAAACCGCCGATTCCGCCGATCGCTGTCTCCGATCTGGAGAATCGCAAGCCGGTCGAGAACGGAAATGGCGGGACGGACTGCTCGGAGAAACTTTTCCGAGGACGGTCTGTCGAGAAGTTCCGTGCTGCGAACGGGGAAGTCTTCACCGTCGGCGTCATCGAACTGAGCGACGACGGCCACATCAAAGACATCGGTCAGCGCGATGAAGTCTTTCGCGAGCTTCGCCGCGTGGCGCTCAAAGGCGAGTCGGGGAACGAGTCGTTTCCCGGCGCCGTTCTTGTGACATTCGTTCACGGCTGGCATCACAAGGCCAAGGTCTGCGACGAGAACCTTTCCTGCTATCGCCGGGTCATGGAAGGCCTGGTCATGCGAAAAGGCGACCGCGCCAACAAGGGTCCGGTGTTCGGCATCTACATCGGCTGGCGCGGCGATTCGCTGCATAAATTCGATGCGCTCTCCTTCTACAACCGCAAGGCTGCCGCCCAGCACGTCGGTTCCCTCGGCGGACGCGATCTCCTTCTGGAAATCGGACAGACGCAAAAAGAGCTCGATCGCGAAGTGCGCACGGCGTCCCACGGGGACCGTTTCGTCAATGCCGTCACCGTCGGCCACAGCTTCGGCGGCGCGCTGGTGTATTCGGCGGTCGAGGCGTTGGAGGTTTCCGAATACCAGACGAAACACGGCGTCGGATATCCGTCATGCAATGGCGCGCCAAAGCCCGTTCGCGCCGGCATCGGCGATCTGGTGATCCTCGTCAATCCGGCGTTCGAGGCGTATCGCTATCGCGACTTTGCCAACGATCTGACCGCCACCGGCAGTTATTCACCGGACCAGCGTCCCGTTCTTCTTACCGTTGCGTCGACCGCGGACAGCGCCGTCGGCAAGGCGTTCCCGGCCGGCCGCTGGTTATGGATCTTATGGCATCCATGGGCCTGGAAGGATGCAGCGGCGCAGGTCACAGGCCTCGGGCACTACGCGCCATACACGACGCACCAACTCGTTTATGAAGGGCCACAGGAAAAGCCGGCCAATCCGCCGAAGCTCACCGATCCGCAGACGATCAAAGATTGCGGACTGGAAAGAGAAATCGAGGCTGGCGTGGCGCGCAATACGTGCGGTTGTTCGTACTCCGTTTTCTCCGCCGCACCGAGGGCGTCGAACGCGGGTCAGAGCGACACGCCTGCTGCATTGGCGCAGGGC
>JBAVBF010000043.1:0-8022 GCA_049586115.1 Thermoanaerobaculia bacterium
CTTCGTTCACGAGCAGCGCGATCGAGGCCGGTGTGTCGGCGGCCATTGCGCTCGCGGCGACGAGTGCCAGAACACTGAGGAGCGATTTCACCATGAGTGCGAAGAGTATAAAGAACGCCTATGTTCATTCGTCCCGTCAATCGCGGCGATCGAGACTCCTGGCTGCGCATGCGCGTTGCGCTCTGGCCGGGCGAGGATCACGGATACGAGATCGATCGCTACTTTGCTGCCGAGGTGCGCGAGCCTCTCGAAGTCTTGATCGCGTTTGATGACGATGCGGTTGGCTTCATCGAACTTTCGATTCGTCCGTATGCCGAAGGTTGCGAGACGGACCGCGTGGCGTTCGTGGAAGGGTGGTACGTCGTTCCGGAGGCTCGAGGAACCGGCGTTGGCGCCGCGCTGATTCGCGCCGCGGAGGATTGGGCGCGTTCGCAGGGATGTACCGAAATTGCGTCCGATACCGAAGCGGACAACGTGTCGAGCGCCGCGGCGCATCGTGCACTCGGATTCGAGGAAACCGCGGTCGTGCGATGTTTCAGGAAAGCGTTGTCATGAAGATCCTCGTGCTGAATCCCGGCAGTTCGTCGATGAAATCGGCGATGTATGAGATGCCGGGCGAGCAACGGATCGATGCGGCGGATGACGTCGATGCCGTCGGCGTTCGCGTCGTCCACGGAGGATCGCGATTCGAAGAGCCTGTCATCATCGACGACGACGTGCTTGGTGACATCCGCGAGCTCGCCGCGCTCGCGCCTCTGCACAACCCGCTCGCGGTCGAGGCAATCGAAGACGTTCGCCGCGAACGAAAAGGCGTCCCGATCGTGGCCGTTTTCGACACCGCGTTTCACCGCACGCTGCCTCCCGCCGCGTCGACCTACGCGATTCCGCAGAACCTCGGCATCAGGCGCTATGGTTTCCACGGCATCTCGTATTCGTACGTTTCGAAACGCCTCCAAACGCTCGGCGCCGGCGACAAACTCATCGTCGCGCACCTCGGCAACGGCGCCAGCGTTTGCGCCATCCGCGGCGGCCGCAGCATCGACACGAGCATGGGCTTCACGCCGATGGAAGGGCTGGTGATGGGGACGCGCGCCGGCGATCTCGATCCGGGCGCCATCCTCTATCTATTGCGCGACGGCGCGACGGACATCGACGATCTCCTCAATCATCAATCCGGCCTGTGCGGCCTCTCCGGAATCAGCGGCGACGTGCGCGAGCTCGAGGCGTCGTCCGATCCGAAGGCGCAACTCGCGCTCGATGTCTTCGCGTACCGCGCAGCGAAGTACATCGCCAGTTACTGCGCCGCGCTCGACGGCGTCGACGCGATCGCTTTCGCCGCCGGCATCGGCGAGCACTCCGGCTCGATGCGCCAACGAATCTGCGATCGCCTTCGTTTCCTCGGCGTGATCCTCGACGACGCCGCGAACCGCGCCCCACGATCCGACGAACGCCGCATCAGCGCGGGGAGGGTGGGCGTGTGGGTGATCCCGACGAACGAGGAGCTGGAGATCGCGCGGGCGACGTACGAGACGTTGACGCACGATAGAATCGCCCGCGGCGCATGAAGATCTATATCGCTCAGTTGAACCCCACCGTTGGCGCGCTGGCGGCGAATGCGGAGTTGATCCGGCGCGCGTATGCCGAGGGGGTTGGGAAGGGCGCGGATGTCGTGCTGGTGCCGGAGCTGGCCGTGACCGGATATCCGCCGCTCGACCTGCTCGATCGCGAAATCTTCGTCGACGCCGCGCTGCGAACGCGCGATGAGCTCGCGGCGATGACCGGCGACACCACGCTGATCTTCGGCTGCATCACGCGCAGCGCGTCGTGGTGCGGCAAGCCGCTGCACAACGCAGCGATCGCCGCGCGGAACGGCAAGGTCATCCTCGAGCAGCACAAGTCGCTGCTGCCGACCTACGACGTCTTCGACGAGCTGCGCTACTTCGAGCCGGGGCGCAGCGTCGGCGTCGTCGAGATCGCCGGCGTCAAGGCGGGCATCGCCATCTGCGAGGACTTCTGGTTCGACGACGAAATCCTCGGGACGAAGATCTATTGCCGCAATCCGATCGACGAGCTGGCGCGGCAGGGCGCGCAGGTCATCCTCAACATTTCCGCGTCACCGTTCAACAGCGGCAAGCGGCGTTCGCGTTACGAACTTTTCTCACGCATTGCCACGCGCTATGACGTGCCGCTCGTGTACGTAAACCAGGTCGGCGGCAACGACGAGCTGCTGTTCGACGGTTCGTCGATCGTCATCGATGCAAAGGGAAAGACGATTTTCTGTGCGCCGGCGTTCGAGGAGCACAACACGCTCGTGCAGCTTCACGGCTCGCCGTGTGATTCGGTGTTATCACTCGAAGAGGATGAAGAAATCGGCGCCGCTCTCATCCTCGGGCTGCGCGACTACATTCGCAAATGCGGTTTCAAGGACGTCGTCGTCGGCCTCTCCGGCGGCATCGACTCCGCCGTCACCGCCGCCATCGCCGTCGAAGCGCTCGGCGCGGAGCACGTCACCGGCATCGCCATGCCGTCGCAGTTTTCGTCGCAGGGTTCGATCGATGACGCACGCGTTCTCGCGGAAAATCTCGGCATCGCGTTTCACGTCGTACCGATCGCGCCGATTTACCAGCCGTACGAGGCCGCGTTCAACGCGCTGTTCGGCGATGAGAAATTCGACCTGACGAATGAAAATGCACAGGCGCGGATCCGCGGCACCATCCTCATGGCGTGGTCGAACCGTACCGGCGCGATGGTCGTCTCCACCGGCAACAAATCGGAGATGGCGGTCGGCTACTGCACGCTCTACGGCGACATGGCCGGCGGTCTCGCGCTCCTCGGCGACGTCTACAAGACGATGGTCTACCGCGTCGCGAAATGGCTGAACCGAGACCGCGCCGTGATTCCCAAGTCGTCGATCACGAAGGCGCCGTCGGCGGAATTGCGGCCGAATCAGACCGATCAGGATTCACTACCGCCGTACGACGTGCTCGACGGAATCCTCAAGCTCTACATCGAGGAATGGCTGGAGGTGGACGCCATCGTGGCAAAGGGCTTCGATCGCGAGCTCGTCCTGCGCGTGCTCAAACTCGTCGATGCGAACGAGTTTAAACGCCGTCAAGCCGCGCCGACGCTCCGCGTGTCGAACAAAGCATTCGGCAGCGGCCGGCAGATGCCGATCGCGCAACGGTGGCGGCGGGAATGAGGGCGCCTGTCATCCTGAGCCGCCGAAGGACGGTCGAAGGACCCCCCGCTGATCACCAAGGTAGGGCGGTGGTCGATCACGATGCGAGCACTGAAGGGGGTTCTTCGACCGTCCTTCGCTGCTCCGGCTTCGCCTGCGCGGCTCCGGCGGCTCAGGATGACAGGTCGCGCCGCATGGGAATCACGGCGATCCTTCTCCTTCTCATCCTCTCCTGTCATCGCACGAACATCGATCGTGCACAATGGCAATCGATGTCCGCCAACGACAAGTCTCTTTACGTCCGCACGCTCGTCGGACATGAAAAAACGAAGGATGCGAAAGGCGGCAACGACCGCGTGTTCACGCGTTCGATCGACGACTACGTGAAAGGTATCGACGACGCGTACGCACGCGGCGATGCGCGTACCGTCGATGCGATTTTCGAAAGCATGGGGAGCCAGCGTTGACGCCAGTCGTTCCACATCCTCCGCTCGCCGATTACTACGATGCTCCGGAAGAGCGCGAACACTTTGTCCGCGATCTCTTCGACGACACTGCGCCGTGGTACGACTGGTCGGTCGCGTTTCTCAGCTTCGGTTCTGGCGGGCGCTATCGACGGCAAGCTCTCGAGCGTGGCGGCCTGAAATCGGGTCAGCATCTGCTCGACATTGCCACCGGCACCGGCGTCGTTGCGCGCGCGGCGAAGACGATCACCGGCGATGCGAACGCGATCGTCGGCATCGATCCATCGATCGGCATGCTCATCGCCGGCCGCACGAAAGCGCGCTTCTCGCTCGTCGAAGGCGGCGGCGAACATCTTCCGTTCCGCGACGCGTCGTTCGACATGATCAGCATCGGCTTCGCCATGCGCCACTTCGCCGACCTCGATGCCGTCTTCCGCGAATGCAAACGCGTCCTCCGCCCCGGCGGACCATGCTGATCCTCGAAATCACCGCCCCCGAGTCGCGCGCCGCCCGCACCTTCCTCGGCGCGTACATGGGCGGCGTCGTTCCCGCGCTGGCGACAGTCATCGCACGTGACCGCAAAGTCGGAAGGATGCTCGCGTACTACTGGGCCACCACGCGCGATTGCGTCCGTCCCGCGGTGATCCTCGACGCGCTGCGCGGCGCCGGATTCAACGATGTGAACCGTCACGTCGAGCTGGGGATGTTCAGCGAGTACGGCGCGACGAAGTAGTTACAACTCGGCCGCTGCCGCTTCGTCCTGCTTCTCTTTCAATCGCGCGATCTGGATCTGCAGGAACTCGCGCAACGGATCGCGCTGCTCCGGCTCCATGTCGGCGAACGAAATCGCGGAACGGAACACGTACTCCGGCCCGTCGTCCGCGCGCCGCACCTGCACGAGCGAACGCAGGACTTTGCACGGGATGTAAATGCCGCCGTAGCTCGGGAAGACCAGCGTGGCCGGCGCGCCCGCATTGACCGGCGAGCGATGGATGACCGCCGCGCCGCTGAGACTGAGATCGATCAACTCGCCATCGATGTCCGAAAGCTGCACCGGAATCGACGCCGTCGGAAAACGCTCGGAACGACGTCTGTCACGGCCGGACGGCATGTCCGTATTCTGCCACGCAACTGTCATCCTGAGCCGCCGGAGCGACGTAGCGCAATGCGCGGAGTCGCGTAGGACGGTCGAAGGACCCCGTGATGCTTGCCTGGTTCGCAACCCGCGCCCGTTCCGGGTTACCAGGGTGGGTTACCAGGCTGGGGGTCCTTCGACCGTCCTGCGGCGCTTCGCGCCTCCGGCAGCTCAGGATGACAGTGCCTACTTCAACCGCGGCGCCATCGCTTCCAGAAAATCGTGGGCGATTTTCGCGCCTGCGAACTCGGCGGGCCCGGCATCCTCGGCGATCACGCCGAAGGCGATCTTCGGCGACGCCACCGGCGCGAACGCCAGGATCAGCGCCTCGAGGCCGCTCTTGCGTTCGCCGGCGGTGCCGGTTTTCATCGCCAGCGAAATTCCGGCGACCGGCGCGCGGTGGCCGGTTCCTTTTGCCTCGGTCGCAACGGCTTCCATCGCGTGCACGATCGTTTCCGCGGCGGCGGGCGAGGCCAGCCGCGTCGATCCCTGCTTCGGTGCGGAGTAGACGACGTCGCCGAGGATCGAGCGGCGCTGCACGAGGAGCTTTGGCGTCGTCAGCTCGCCGCGGTTGGCCATCATCGACGCGATCATCGCCACGTGCAGCGCGTTCATCGACTCATGTTCGAGGCCGATGGCGAGGAACGCCGTCTCGAAATGGTTGAAGGCCTGGCCGACTGTCTTACCGAGCGGCACCTGGAACACGCCGAGGTCCGCCTGGCCGTTGAAACCGGCGGCGGTCATGAAGCGGGTCAGACGGTCGGCGCCGAGGCGAAGGCCGAGGTCGGCGAAGAAAACGTTGCAGGAGACGGCGAGGGCATCGTCGATCGAGTTCAGCGTGCCGTGGCCGGCGGCGAGCCAATCGCCGAAATGGCGTCCGTCGATGTCGAGAAATCCCTTGCAGTTGTAGGGGAAGAGCGACGCCACGTCGTCACCGCCGTTTTCCGCGTTCAAACCGGTCAACACCTTGACTACCGATCCCGGCTCGTATTGATGTTCGAGCGCGAGGTTGGCCATCGGGCCTTTGCCGGGGCTGCTGGCGATGGCCAGGATCTCGTTGGTACGCGGATCGATGGCCACGAGCGAGCCGCGGAATCCGGCCAGCGCCTTGAGTGCCGCCTTCTGCACGAATGGATCGAGCGTCGTCTCGATCGTATCGTTCGCGCCGAGCCGCGAGAGTTTCGCGCCGATGGTCAGCGTGCCGCCCTGACGATCGATCAGCGGCGCGAAATCGTCGTTGATCGCGGCGACGTCATTCGCACGAATCGCCGCGATCGTGCCGCCGTTGCGGTCGAACACATACGGCGCGTTGCCGGATGCACGTGCGGCAACGTTGCGCTGCAGCGAGGCATAGCGCGACGCATTGACATAGTTCCGATCGATTGCCGCAAACGCCTTCTGCGCCTCGGCGACTCGATTCGTCGCCACGAGCGCGGCGGCGCGATACAGCGGGACGTCGGCGTTCTCGTGGGCGTCGCGCGAGGCCCCGTCGTACGCGAGAAAGTCGTCGTAGCGTTCACGCGAAAAAAGACGGCGGGCGAGTTCGTCCTTCGGAATGATCGAAAGCCGGATATTGCCAATGGACTTCAGGTTTTCTTCAGCTTTCAGCAACGGTCCGTTGGTGAGATATGCGGCCGCGAGAAGCTGGTGATACTGCGCCGGCCAGAGATGCAGGCGCGACCATTTCTCGGCTATGGCGATGGCCTCGGCATCGTCGCCGCGCAGCCACGCATCGCGCCCTTGTCGCAACGGAATCCACGCCACGGCCAACAACAGCGCGATCAGAATTACGAGCGCGATCAGCAGCGGCAGCACGAGCTTCCGCAGGCGTCCGCGCGGACGCTGCACTTCGCGGGATTGGACGTAATCAGCGGTCATTTCGGAGCGATCGTGACGCGATCGCCGCGGCGAAGCTGCAAGAGCGACGCCGCACTGCCGTTCGCGACGGAGATCTCGATGCAGCCGGTAGATCCGATGATGACGAACGCGCCGTCGCCGCTGTACGCCGTGCGGATCGCATCGATGCGCCGATCGTTCACGATCACCGCGAACGGCGTCGAAGGCGGAATGAGATTGGTGACGCAGTTGCCGAATCGATCGATGCGGATGATCGCGCCGGGCGTGTAATCGAGCGGCACGCGATCGTCGACGTGCGCTCCGAGGGCGTCGATGCGCGTTCCATTCGCGATTGCCGCGGCAACCGGCGCGAATCGATCGCGTCCATGAAACGTGGTCGAACCATCCGCGAGAAACAGCGACGCATCCGTCACGTCGTACACATCTCCTCGTACAAAATGCAGCAAGCCGTTGTCCGGAGCGAGAAAAATCCGTCCGTCCGATTCGACCGCGAGAATCCGCCGCGCCGTTCCGACACCCGGATCGACGACGCAGACGAAGATTGTTCCCGCCGGCCAGTAGCGGACGACGTCGCGCAGAAAAAACGCCGCCTCCCAGACATCGAATGGCGCGATGTCGTGCGTGAGGTCGGCGATGTGGCTGTCACACCGCGACGCGATCACGCCCTTCATCGCCGCAACATACGGATCGCGCGTGCCAAAGTCGGTCAGGAGCGCGATGGTCCGCATCGAGCGCGAAACTATACTCGGCGGCTTGTTCTCCACCATCCCGCCGCCCGCGCAACGCCTGCTGGTCTTCGCACGCCTGCCCGAGCGCGGCCGCGTGAAGACGAGACTTGCCGAGTCGATCGGCGACGACGCCGCGCTCGCCGCATATGAAACGATGCTGCGCGATCTGCTGGCGTCGATCGGACCCCCATCGCCCGAGGTCGAAATCGAAATCCTCTGGGCACCCACCGAAATCGCGAATGGCGAATCGCTCGCGAACGCGTTCGGCAATCTCCCCGCCGCCATGCAGACGGGCGCCACCCTCGGCGACCGCCTCTCGATGGCCTTTTCGGAACGCTTCTTTTTTCACGCCACGCAAAAAATCGTCGCCATCGGAGTCGACGATCCTTCGCTCTCGCGCGAGCTCATCGACCATGCCCTCGCTCTCCTCGACTCCTGCGAATGGGTGGTCGGACCCGCCGAGGACGGCGGCTACTACCTCATCGGCTGCCGCGCCGCCGCCTTCGATCCCGCCATTTTCCGGGAGGTTGCCTGGGGCACGCCATCCGTCTTCGCGACCACCATCTCGAAAATCGCCGAGTGGCAAAGCACCGTGGCAGTACTCCCGACTCGGTGGGATATCGATGTGATCGCAGATTGGGAGCGATACCAGTCCCGCCT
>JBAVBF010000044.1:0-4966 GCA_049586115.1 Thermoanaerobaculia bacterium
GTCTCCGGCCTTCTTGGTGGGTTAGTCGGAAATCAAGGCGGCATCCGCGCCGCCGCGATGCTGGCGCTGGACGTGCGCAAAGAGGTCTTCGTCGCCACCGCCGTCGCGATCGCACTGATCGTCGACGGCGCGCGGCTGCCGGTCTACGCCTTCAGCACCGGACGCGAATTGCTCACAGTCTGGCCAGTCATCGCCGGCGCCAGTGCTGCCGTAATCCTCGGCACGTTCTTCGGCCGCACGCTCCTCGGCCGCGTTTCCGAGAACGTGTTCCGGCGCCTCGTCGCCGCGCTATTGATCGTGCTCGGGATTGCGATGCTCGTGTCGCGCTGATGATGTCTATGCTATCGGCGGCGTAGCTGCCGTAAGAACCGTAGCCCACGGGTTCACCCGTGGGGAAATCGGGCGTCGCGATGTTTTATGAGCCCGCTTGAGCGGGCGAAAGAAGCTTTCTGTCGCCCGTCAAGACGGGCTCACAAATTAGCGTGCGATCCGCTCCCCACGGGTGAACGCGTGGGCTACGGTTCTTACGCCGGCTACGCCGGCGCATGGGCGAGACGGCAGCGTCCGTCGCGTTCGCTGCACTCCGTGAAATGACGCTCCTGTCACGCTGACGTGACCTCGGTCATCAATCAGGAAGGCACGCCGTCTGTATCATCGACAACGATGCGCGCTCGCTTCCTCGCCGTCCTCATCCTCTTCGCATCCGCCGCGCATGCTGCGACGTTCATCGTCCCCTCGGACCGCGCGCTGGTCACCGCTTCGAAAGCGATCGTCGTCGCGACCGCGGGAACCTCGCACGGACGCCACGCCCCGGGCGGATGGATTGAAACCGTCACGGAGTTGCGCGTCGAGGAAGCGATCAAAGGTCCGGTCGTGGCAGGAGAGAGCATTCACGTCACGGAGTTGGGTGGGATGGTCGGCGACATCGGCTACGTCGTCGCGGGCAGCCCGAAGTACACGGAAGGACAGCGCGTGCTGCTTTTTCTGGAAACGAACGATCGCGGCGAGTGGGTGGCGAAGAACATGGCCGTCGGCAAGTTCACGCCCGCAGAGGATGTGCGTGGAAGACGGTTGCTGGTACGGGATGCGAGCGAAATCGTCGGATGGGAAACGGATGGCAACGTTCATCGCGAGCCGGTGCGGCTGGAAGACGGCTTCCTCGATTTCGTTCGCGCCACCGCGCACGGTGTCACCGTCGATGCCGAATACATCGTTCGCGATCCGCAGCCATTGCGGCGCATCGCGGCTGAGTCGACTGCCGAGGCGTTTGCGCCAAGCTCCTATCTTTTGCAGGGGGGAGGCGGTCTCGGTATCCGTTGGGCGAGCTTCCCGAGCGCCGTCGTTTTTCTCAGTCATGGCACGCAGCCCGGTGCGTTGAACGGCGGCCTCACGGCGATCCAGCGCGCGCTCGCAGCGTGGACCAACGACGCCGGATCGAACATTGTTTATAGCTACGGCGGCACGACCACGATCGCCCGCACGGGGTTGGTACCGGGCGGCAACTCCGACGGCGTCAACACGATTCAATTCAACGATCCGGCCGGCGAGATTCCGGGATCGTTCACGCCGACCGGCGGCGCCACGCTGGCCATCGGCGGCGCGTGGTTCGGCAGCGCCAAACACACGGCAAACGGCGAGCAGTACTTCACCATCGGCGAGGCCGACCTCGTCGTGCAGGACGGCATCAGCGGCGCGGGACTGACCGGCAACGGCTTTGATCACGTGCTCACGCACGAGCTGGGACACACGCTCGGCCTGCGCCACTCCGACAAGACTCCGAACGATTCCGGGGCGTGCAGCGCGCCGCTCGACTGCTCCGATTTCGCGATCATGAAATCGAGCGTTGCCTTCAATTCCGATCCGATCGGATCGGCGCTGCAGGCGTGGGACATCGCCGCGATCGACGCCGTCTACGGTTCGGGAGTGGCCGGGCCGCCGCCGTGCAACCCGCCGCACATCGCCACCGCGCCGCAGACCATCAGCGTCGGAACGACGCCGGTGACCTTCACCGTCACCGCGACCGGCGACGCGCCGCTGCGGTACCAGTGGTACCTCGGCGCCACCGGCAACACCGCCGCGCCGATCAGTAACGCTACGACGACGTCGCTGACAGTGAATCCGATCGTGACCACCGCGTACTGGGTGCGCATCACGAACGATTGCGATCCGGCCGCCGACAGCGGAACGGTCTTCGCCATCGTCAACAACTGTCCGCCGGTGACGATCAGCGCGCAGTCGCTCGACGCCACGATTCTGGAGGGACATTCGACGACGCTCACCGTCTCGGCCAGCGGCGGAACGGTTTCGTATCAGTGGTACGCGGGAGCGACCGGCGTGACGTCAGCACCGGTCAGCGGCGCAACCGGCAGCAGCCTGACCGTGACGCCGTCGACGACCTCGTCGTACTGGGTGCGCGCGTCGAACAGTTGCGGATCATCGCTCGACAGCAACACGATCACCATCACCGTCCTGCCGTGCGCGGCGCCGAAGATCGTCGTGCAGCCGCCCAGCGCGAACATCGTCTCCAGCTTCGGAACGACGCTCTACGCCGCGGTCACCGGCACGCAGCCGATCGCCTATCAATGGTACGAAGGCACCTTCCCCGACACGTCCCATCCCGCCACCGGCGGCAACTCGGCGACGCTGAACGTGCCGTCGCTGATCGCGTCGACGTCGTTCTGGCTGCACGTGTCGAGCGAATGCGGCGCGGCGGACAGCAGCACCGCACGATTGACCGTGGTGCAATCGTGCGCGGCCCCGGCGATCGTCGCGCAGCCGCAGAACCAGAGCGTTCCCTCGGGATCGAACGCCGTAGTCTCCATCGTCGCCACCGGCGCGTCGCTCACGTTCCAGTGGTACCAGGGCCCCTACCTCGACTTCACGCATCCGATCGGCGGCAACGCGCCGTCAGTCTTCGTCCCATCGATCACGACGCCAACGCAGTTCTGGGTGCGCATCAGCGGACCATGCGGCAGCGTGGACAGCAGCGTAGCGACGGTGTCGGTCGCCGCGGCATCGCGAAGGCGGGCGGTGGGGCGGTAGCTGTCCTCCTGAGCCGCCAAAGGACGGTCGAAGGACCGCCTGATTCGTAAGAGGGATGGGCGGCGGGTTTTCACGATGCAAGCATCGGGAGGTCCTTCGGCCGTCCTCCGGCGGCTCAGGATGACAGGTACACTCCGCCCCCAATGTCCTTAACGCTGTACATCGCGATGGCGATCCTGCTCCTTTGGATCGCGCACCGAGCGCTGATGCCGCTGTCACGCGTCGCGGTTGTGGCGCTGATCCTGCTGCCGATGTGCATCACCGGCAAGGCGTTGCTCACCGGCGGCGTCTTCGGTCCGGTCGATCTGCCGTACTTCACCGAGCCGCTGCGCGACATGCGCGTCGTGCTCGGCGTGCCGAAGCCGCACAACGGCCTGCTGTCCGATCTCTACGCGCAGATGATCCCGTGGCGGAAGGCGGTGCAGTTCTCGATTTCGCACGGACGCTGGCCGCTCTGGAATCCGTTCATCCTCTCCGGGACGCAACTCGCCGCGGCGGCGCAGCCGGCGGCGTATTCACCGTTCACGCTGATCGCCTGCCTCTTGCCGGTCGCGCACAGCATCACCTTCTCCGCGGCGATGACATTCTTTCTCGCGGGGCTCGGCGCGTTTCTTTTCGCCAGGGAGCTCGGCTGCCGTGAGTCGGTCGCGCTAACTGCCGCCGCCGGCTGGATGTACGCCGGCGGCATGGCCTTCTTCGTCCTCTGGTCGCTCGGCAGTTCGTGGGCGTTCCTTCCATTCGTTCTCTTTGCCACGCGCCGCTGCGTGCACGCCCCGGGAGTCCGATCGGCCGCGATCCTGATGATCGTTCTGACGCTCCTCCTGCTGGCCGGCCATCCGGAGACGGCGTTCCACGTCGTCTTATGCGGCGCGCTTTACGGCCTGGTCGAACTGCTGGCCGTTCGGCGAAACGCCGGCCGCGTGCTGTCCACCGCCGCGATCGCGGGCGGAGTCGCGCTGCTGGTTTCGGCGATCTACCTGATGCCGATGTTCGAGGCCGCGCCGCAGACGATGGAGCAGCAGTTCCGCATGGGCGGCTACCGCGACGTGCCGCGCGGCGTGCCTCTCGCCGAAAGCGGCGCGCGCATCCTCACCGACGTTTTCCCGCACCTGCATGGCCGCTGGTGGAATCACAAGGTTCCGCACTGGGTGCCGCTCGAAACCTCCGCCGCCGGCAGCATCATCGTGGCGCTCGCGATCTATGCGCTCATTCGTATCCGCCGCCGCGAGATCGCGTTCTTCGGCGCGCTGACGCTCTTCGGAATCCTCTGTGGCGCTGATTGGTCGCCGCTCGCCGCGCTGCTGCAAAAGCTTCCGCTCTTCGACATCGCTCTCAACGAGCGCTTCACCTTCGCCGCGGCGTTCTCGCTCGTCACGCTTGCGGCCCTCGGCATCGAACACGCGATCGCCACGCGCGACAAAACCCTCGGCTACGCGCTCGCCGCCGCCGCGCTCCTGTTCGCTGCCGGCGCCTTCGCCATCGACCGCATGCACGTCATGGACGACAAGCTCCCGCAGTGGGGCGTCTACACGCTCTTCGGCGAACTGGCCTGCCTCGGCCTCGCCGCCGCGGCGGTGCTCGCGTTGCAGAAGTCTCGCGGGAATGCGATCGCCGTGGTCATCCTCATTCTCATCACCGCGCAGCGATGGCTGGCCGGACACGACATCTATCCCACGCTTCCCGCGTTCGTCGCCTATCCGCCGGTGCCGATCCTGCGCTCATTGCCGCGCGAGACCGGCGAGCCGTTTCGCATCGTCGGGCGCGCGCATGCGCTCGTGCCGGGAACGAGCGCGCTGTACGAGCTGGAAGACGTCCGCGGCTACGAGGCCATGACCTTCTCGCGCTACGTGGCCACGTACGAAGCGTGGTGCACGCATCAGCCGGTCTGGTTCAACCGCGTCGACGATCTCACCAAGCCCTTCCT
>JBAVBF010000045.1:0-3811 GCA_049586115.1 Thermoanaerobaculia bacterium
ACTGTTGGTGGCGTTGGCCATGACCGGGTTGACGCCGATCCAGACCAGCGCGGGAAACGAGATCAGCGTTCCTCCGCCGGCGATCGAGTTGATCGCTCCGGCAGCGAGTGCAGCCAGCGCGATCACCGTGTCGTGGAGGAGCGGTTCGGTCAGGAGATTTCGTCCTTCAGCACATCGCGCAGCGTTTCGGCGATGCGCGTGATGAGCGTTTTGTCGGGCCCCTCGACCATCACGCGCACTTTGTTCTCGGTGCCCGAGTAGCGGACCAGAATGCGTCCTTTGCCGTCGAGTTGTGATTGCGCTTCGGCCAGCGCGGCCTGGTACTTCGGCAGCGATTCCAGCGGCGGCTTCGATGCGACCGGCTCATTCAACAGAAGCTGCGGCATCGGCGTGAACGTACGCAGTTGCGAGAACGGAGCTCCGGCCTGCGCCAGTAATTCGCCGAAGACGAGTGCGGTGTGGATGCCGTCGCCGGTCGTATGCACGGTCAGGTCGATGATGTGGCCCGACTGTTCGCCGCCTATGCTGGCTCCGCGCTCGATCATCATCTCCAGCACGTATTTATCGCCGACGTTGGCGCGGCAAAGCTCGATGCCGTCATCGCGCAGCTGCTGCTCGAAGCCGAAGTTGGACATGACCGTCGTCACGACGCAGCCGCCCTTCAGCGCACCGTTGCGATTCAATCGCTGCGCCCAGAGGTAGATGATCTCGTCGCCGTCGCGGATCTTGCCGGCGTCGTCGGCGAAAATGGCGCGGTCAGCGTCGCCGTCGAATGCGACTCCGAAATCCGCCTTTTGTTCTACCACCACCTTCGCCAGCCCCTCGGGATGCATCGCCCCGCATCCATCATTGATATTGCGTCCATCCGGCCGGTCATTGATTACAACGACCTCGGCGCCCGCACGCCGGAAAACTTCGGGCGCGATGCGAAACGCGGCGCCGTTGCCGGTGTCGAGTACGACCTTGCGTCCGCGCAGCGCATCGGGCGCGACGCCGTCGTCGAGGAAACGTTCGTAGCGCTCGATCAGCTCCATGTTGTCTTCGATCGCAATCTCCGGAATCGTGACGGTCTCGCGGCGAATCGCGCGCAACTCATCCTCAATCTGCTCCTCGACCGCATCCGGAATCTTCATTCCGTCGTGGCCGAAAATCTTTACGCCGTTGTCTTCGAACGGATTGTGCGAGGCGGAAATCGAGATGCCGGCGGCAGCGTCCGAGGTGCGGCAGAGATAGGCGACGCCGGGAGTGGGAATGACGCCGATGAAGATCGCGTGACCTCCGCCATGCTCGATGCCGGCGGTGAGTGCGCGAGCGATTTCGGGGCCCGATTCGCGCGTGTCCATGCCGAGGAAGATTGAGGATCCGCGTCCGAGCCGGTGCGCGAGTGCCTCGCCGAGCGCGAACATCGTCGGGCCATCGAACGGGTACTGGTGCGCTTTGCCGCGGATGCCGTCGGTGCCGAAGAGAGTCCTCATCGATCGTTAGTTGCCTTTGCCTTTTGGTTTCTCGGGCGCCGTGTCCGTCGCCGTTTCGGTGGTGGTGGTGACCGGCGCGACCGGGCCGATCTCCGGGCTCACCGGCACCGTAGCCTGCGTCGTCAGCGGCTCGATGATGCGGATGAGCGACGAGTCGGAGACGACGGTCACGTTCTGCAGGAACGTGTCGGTGCGGCCGGTCATGATAATCCGTTCGGTGGCCACTTCCGTGACGTTCCTGATCTGCGACGCCGGGCCCGAGATGAGGGCGTGATCGGGGACGAGCGTCGGATCGCCGGCGTTGTATCCCGGCGGAGGCTGGCCGATCAGGAACGGACGGATGGGGACGACTTTCTGCCGCAGCGCCTCGACGTGGAAGCGCAGTTTGGTCGGCTCCATCGCCACGACGTCGATCTGCGGCGGCACGCTCATGGCCTGCGGACTGAGCGTGATCACTGCGTCGCCCGGTGTGACCCAACTCACATCCAGGGTGACCTCGAGATTCTGCGACGACAGCGAACGAAGGTCGGAGACGCGGCCGCGCAGCCGGACGCTGACGGTGTCGGGGACGGGCGTAGTGATGGCGAGGTCGCGCGGCATACGCACAAGTGATACCGGCGCCGCAAATGCGCGCTCCGACACCGGCTCGCGCCGCGGCGCGGAGACGGCGAACCACACCACGACGGCCAGAAAAACAGAGAGGAGCTTGAGCGGGAGGTTGGTCATTTGCGAATGGCCCTGAGCCTCTCGGTCATCAACTGCAGGAGCTGATCGCGGTCGAGATGTTCGTAGAGGACGCCTTCCGTGGCCGCTGCGATCGAGCCATTTTCCTCGGAGATGATCAGCACCAAGGCGTCGCTGTCTTCCGATAACCCGATCGCCGCGCGATGACGCGTCCCGTGCGCGAGCTTCGGATCGGCCGAGGTCGTCAGCGGCAGGAACGCGCCGGCCGCAACGATCCGATTGCCGCGGATGATGGCCGCGCCGTCGTGAAGCGGACCGCCGGGAACGAAGATGGTGATGAGCAGATCGGCCGACACGACCGCATCGACGCTCTTCGCGGACTCGGCGTACATCCGCAAACTCTGCGCGCGCTCGATGGCGATCAACGCGCCGATGCGCTGCGCGGAAAGGACGGTGGCCGCTTTCAGGATTTCGTCGAACGGAACCGGTGTCGCAACTCCCGCCACGAGCGACAGCAACGGATTCGAGGCCATCCTCGCCAGCGCGCGCCGGATCTCGGACTGAAAGAGAACGATCACGGCGAACGGCAGGTAAAACAGGATCTGCCGCGAGATCGCCTCGAGCGCGGGCAGGTCGAACGCGCGCGCGACGAAGAAGGAGCTGCCGAGGACGACCAGGCCGATCGAGACCTGCATGGCGCGGGTGCCGCGGATCAGCGCCAGGATGTTGTAGATCACGAAGGAGACGATGAGGATGTCGACGGCGTCGCGCCACGTGAATTGAAGCGAGAGGACGCGGTCGTACCAGTTCATGGCCGCCGCCGTCCTTCGATGGCCATCCACACTTTCAGGAAATCGACGGTCGCGCGCACGTCATGCACTCGTACGATCGACGCGCCCGCGCGTTGGGCCGCGGCGACCGCGGCGAGCGATCCGAGCGCGCGGTCGGGGCCGGAAGCGCGTCCGGTGAGATGGCCGATGAACGCTTTGCGCGACGCGCCGATCACGACCGGAGCGAGTGCCGTGAATTCGTTCGCGCGCGCGAGCAGCTCGAGGTTCTGGTCGAATGTCTTGGCGAAGCCGATGCCCGGATCGATGAGGATTTTTTCGCGATCAACGCCAGCGGCAACGGCGTCGTCGATCATTGATGACAGCTCGCGAGCTACGTCGCTGACGACGTCGTCGTAATCGGTGAACTGCTGCATCGTGGCCGGCTCGCCGCGCATGTGCATCAGGATCACCGGCACGCCGCTCTTCGCGGCCATGGCCGGCATTCCTGCCGAGTAGCGCATGGCGCTGATGTCGTTGACGAGGTTCGCGCCGGCGGCGATCGCTTCCTCCGCCACGGCCGCTTTACGCGTGTCGATGGAGATCGTCACGCCGCTGCGCCGCCGGATCTGTTCGATCACCGGAACGACGCGATCGATCTCGACCTGCGCGGCTAACGGCTCCGCGCCAGGCCGCGTCGATTCGCCGCCGACGTCGATGATTGCGGCGCCGTCCTCCTCCATCTGCAGCGCGGCGTGGACGGCTTTCGACTGATCGAAATGTACGCCTCCGTCGGAGAATGAATCGGGCGTGATGTTGAGGATGCCCATAACCGCGGGCGGGAGAAACCCTGAATGTTGAATGTTGAATGACACGGAGTCGCGC
>JBAVBF010000046.1:0-12697 GCA_049586115.1 Thermoanaerobaculia bacterium
CTGTTCGACCGTCCCGCGCGCGCGCTCGCTCACGCCGCGCTGCGCGGCTTCGTCCTCGAACATGCGCCCGGCAAACGCGAAGACCTCGGCCGCCGACTTCGCCTCAACCGCGCCGCCGTCACGCAGAAAGACGCTTGCGATCTCGCGGAAGTTGGACATGTACGGTCCGAAGCAGACCGGCACGCCGGCCGCCGCCGGCTCGATCGGATTGTGTCCGCCGGTCGGCACGAGACTGCCGCCGACGAACGCCGCCGTCGCGAACCGGTAGACCTTCGAAAGCTCGCCGAACGTATCGAGCAGCAGCACGTCCGCCGGTCCATCGCTCCACGCGCTGCGGCGCACGAAGCGGACTTCCGCGGCGGTCAGGATCGCGGCGACCGCATCGAACCGCTCGGGCTTGCGCGGCGCGATGACGACGAACGCGTTCTTCTCCGCGATGAACAGCTTCAGCCCGCCGATCATCGCTTCATCTTCGCCCTGCATCGTCGAACCGAGGACGAATACCTTGCGGCCGGCGATCAGCGCGAGGAGACGCGGCGCGATTTCCAGCGGCCGATCGTCGGGAACGTAGTCGAACTTCACGTTGCCGCTGGTTTCGACGATCTCGGGCGGCGCCCCAATCGCGATGAACCGTTCGCGGTCGGTCTCCTCGCGCGCAAGGACGCGGTCGTATTGGCGCAGCACCGGCCCGACGAAACGGCGCAAGCGCCGGTAGCGCGGGAAGGAACGATCGGAAATCCGCCCGTTTGCCAGCAACATTCGCACGCCGGCCGCGCCCGAGAGCCGTGTCGCATTCGGCCATATCTCCGTTTCCATCGTCGCGAAAACGCGCGGACGGTGTTGCCGCAGAAATCGCTTCACGCTCGCCGCGAAGTCGAATGGAAAGTACGTCACCGTCGCCGAGGGAAAGAGCCGCCGCGCCTGCGCCTGACCGGTGATGGTGGTGGTGGTAACGACGATCGTCGTCGCCGGACGCGCGCGCAGAATCTCGTCGACCACCGGCCGCGCCGCCAGCGTTTCGCCGACCGACACCGCATGAATCCAGAGCTCGTGGGCGGCCGGCGGCGTCTTGTAGAAGCCCATCCGCTCCGGAAAATTGACCAGGTACTTTCCGCGCAGCATGCCGACGACGATGACGTACGGCAACGCCGCGATCGCCGCGAGGTAGAGCAGCACGTCGTAGAGGACGAACACGCCCCGAATGATAGTCGCGGCAGAGGAGGACGGTTTCACGCGGAGCAGACGGAGAGGCGGAGCGGTTCTCTCTGCCTTTCTCCGCCTCTCCGCGAGCCCCGCGTGAACCGTTCTCGCTTGGAATGCTCGCGGCGTCCCCGATATACTTCCCGCCATGCCTACAGAGAACAACATCGTCTTCGGCCCGAACGCGAAGTCGTCCGACGTCACCCCCTACTCCCTCGGCGTTCTGCGCGATGTCATGACCGTGTCCAACGTCGCCAGGCTCACCATCTCCAGCACGCAGCGCAGTCCCGCCGATCAGGCGCGCGTGATGTTCAACAACCTCGAGATGCAGGGCATCGCCGCGCAGCGCCGGCTGTACAAGGCGCCGGGACAGGCAGTCATCGACGTCTACGAGGCCGGCAAAAAGGCGGGCAAGACTTCCGACGCCATCAAGGCGGAGATGACGGCGAAGATCAACGAGCTCGGTCCGATGAACGTTTCGCATCACGCCGCCGATCCGAAGCTGCTCAACGTCTTCGACGTCGCGCCGTCATCGGTCGCCGACGTCAACGCGTTCCAAGCGGCCGCGAAAAAAGATGCACGCGTGTCGAAGTTCCTGACGCCGCCGAACGATCCCGGACTTCACTTCGAGATCCCGCAGCCGGACGACGCCGCCTAGCTACGCTCGATACAGCGCGGCGCCCCAGTGCAGGCCGGAGCCGAGGGCGGTAAAGCAGACCAGCATGCCGGGTTGGATACGGCCGTCGGCGACACACTCGTGATAGAGAATCGGCAACGTGCCGGCCGTCGTGTTCCCGTAGCGTTCGATGTTGTGCGGCACGCGGTCGGCGGCGAGCCCGAGCTGTTTCGCGACGCCTTCCACGATGCGCAGGTTGGCCTGGTGGATCAGCAGCACGTCGATGTCCGACACGCTTACGCCTGACGCGGCGCAGACCTCGCGCACCGACTCCGGCATTTTCGACAGCGCCTGGCGGAAGACTTCGCGGCCGTCCATGTCGGGGATGATGTCGTCGTCGTCGATCTGCTTGTGCGTCACGTAGGGCCGTAGCCGGAATCCGACGCCGCGCGCGTAGAGCGCTTCGATGTTCGAGCCGTTGGTATAGAGCTTCGAGGCCAGGAATCCGCGGCCGTTGTCGTCCATCGCCTCGACGACCACTGCGCCCGCACCGTCGCCGAAGAGCACGACGCGATCGCGGATCTTCGTGTTGTCCTCGCGCTCCTTCGCCGTCACCTCGCGCTCTTCGAGTCCGATCGTCGTATCCCAGCCGTTCTGCCACGGCATGAACGGCGTGTGGACGTCGCCGCCGATCAGCAGGATGCGCGCGTACTTGCCGCTGCGGATCAGCGAATCGGCGAGATCGAGACCGTAGAGAAAACCGGAGCATTGCTGGCGGATGTCGAAGGCCGGAATCGATTCGCGAAAACCCATCTTGGCCTGCACGACGGGACCGTTGCCGGGGAAGAAATGGTCGGGCGTCATCGTGGCGAAGATCAGCGCGTCGATGTCGTCCTGCGTTCGCCCGGCGGCTTTCATCGCGGCCTCAGCGGCCATCATGCCGAGGTCGGATGAGGACTGGCCGGGATCGGCGTAGTGGCGTTGTTTGATGCCGCTACGCGTTTGAATCCACTCGTCGCTCGTGTCCATGATGCGGGCGAGCTTTTCGTTCGGAACGACGTTCTTCGGGATGCCGATCCCGCTGCCGGTGATCACGCTTTTCATGGATGCCAGAGCATACACGGCTCGGCACTTGCTTCTCCGGACGGCAATCGGAGGTTCCCATGAAGCGACTCACCACATGCGCGATCGTTCTGCTGGCGTTTGCGTGCATGCAGAAACAGCCCGACGGAACGTATCGCATTACGAACGACACGTCGGACGCGGCGTAGAAGGCGCACGACAACGCCGCGAAATCGGGCGATCAGATCAAGAAAGCCACCGACGACCTCGGCAAGTCCGACGCCGTGCAGAAGATGAAAAACGGCTCGGTCGAGTTGGGCCGCGGCGTGAAGGAAGGCCTCGGACAGGTCGCGCAGAAAGCGGGCGCCGGTCTGCAGAAAGCAGGCAAGAAAGCCGAGGACGATGTGAAGAAGACGGACACGGCGCGGCATTGAAGGTTCACG
This sequence comes from Thermoanaerobaculia bacterium, assembly GCA_049586115.1. GTDB lineage: Bacteria > Acidobacteriota > Thermoanaerobaculia > Gp7-AA8 > Gp7-AA8 > JADGNZ01. The sequence goes on from JBAVBF010000046.1 coordinate 3,322, forward strand.
CGCTGTCATCCTGAACCGCCGGAGCCGCGTAGCCGAAGGCGAAGCGGCGCAGGACGGTGAAGGATCTCAAGATGCGCGAATCCAGCCGGAGCCGCGCACGCTGACCGCGGATTCGACGCATTTCTCGTAACTTGAGATCCTGCACCGTCCTCCGCGACTCCGGCGCGCGCGCCTACGTCGCTCCTGCGGTTCAGGATGACAAATCCACGCAATACCTTCGGCCCTTCCTTGTTCTATTCTTCCCAAACTGATGGAAGCGAAGCCCGAACAGTTCGATGAACAGCAGCCGTGGACGGTGGACGACTCGTCGTCGCTGTACATGATCGACCGCTGGGGCACCGGCTACTTCGACGTGAATCCGGCCGGCGATCTCACGGTCGCGCCGCTGCAGGAAGGCGGCATCGCCGTTCCGATCATCGACGTGCTTCGCGAAGCGCAGGCGCTCAACCTCAACGCTCCGCTGCTGATCCGGTTTCAGGATCTCCTGCGGCATCGCGTCGAGACGCTCAACGCTGCATTCAACGACGCCATCGCCGAGCACAAATATCGCGGCGCCTACCGCGGCGTCTTTCCGATCAAGGTCAATCAGCTTCGCGAAGTCGTCGAAGAGATCCTCGATGCCGGGCGGCCGTTCAACTACGGGCTCGAAGTCGGATCGAAGCCGGAGATGTTCGCCGGCCTGGCCATTCACAACGATCCCGAAGCGCTACTCGTTTGCAACGGCTACAAGGACAACGGCTTCATTCGCATGGCGCTCCTCGGACGCAAGCTGGGGAAGAAAGTCATCCTCATCGCGGAGAAACTTTCGGAAGTCCGCAGCATCACGAAGATCGCCGCAGAAATGAACGTCGAGCCGTGGATCGGCATGCGCGTCCGGCTGCTGTCGAAGGGCAAGGGCAAGTGGGCCACCTCCGGCGGCGAGCACGCCAAATTCGGGCTGTCGACCGCCGAGATCCTCGAAGCGATCGAGATTCTGCGCGAGGCAAAGATGGAGTCGGCGTTCAAGCTCCTCCACTTCCACATCGGCTCGCAGATTCCGGACATCCTCACCATCAAGCGCGCCGTCCGCGAGGCGGCCATGTACTACGCCAAGCTGCACAAGCTCGGACATCCGCTCGAATATCTCGACGTCGGCGGCGGTCTGGCCATCGACTACGACGGCTCGCGTTCCGAGTTCCACTCCTCGATGAACTACACGCTCGAGGAATACGCCAGCGACATCATCTACAACGTCATGGACGTCTGCGATGACGAGAACGTGCCGCATCCGAACATCGTGTCGGAGTCGGGCCGCGCCATCGTCGCGCATCATTCCGTGCTCGTCGTGCAGGCCTTCGGCGCGATCGAGAAAACGCCCATCGAGCCGCGTGTCGTCCGCGCCAGCGATCACAAACTGACGCGCGAGATTCTCGAGATCGACCGCGATCTCAATCCCGACAACGTCAACGAAGCGTGGCACGACCTGCAGCAGATCAAGGAGCAGTCGCAGCAGATGTTCGAGCTCGGTCTGCTGCCGCTCGACGTCAAGGCGCGCATCGAAACGCTCTACTGGGAGATCGCCGAGAAGCTGCAAAGCATCATCACGCACATGGATCCGGATGAAGTACCGGAGGATCTGCGCACGCTGAACATCGAACTGGCCGATCAGCACATCTGCAACTTCTCCGTCTTCCAGTCATTGCTCGACCACTGGGCGCTCGGGCAGCTCTTTCCGATCGTTCCGATCCATCGCCTGAATGAGAAGCCCCAACTCGAATCGACGCTGGTCGACATCACCTGCGATTCCGATGGCAAGGTCTCGAAGTACATCGACCGCAACGACGTCCGCGAAACGCTCCCGCTCCACGAGCTTCGCGACGGCGCCCCCTACTACCTCGGCATCTTTCTCACCGGCGCCTATCAGGACATCATGGGCGACCTGCACAATCTCTTCGGCCGCGTCAACGAGGTGCACGTCTTCCTCGACGCCGACGAAGAGAGCGGCTTCTACATCGAGGAAGAGATCGCCGGGAACACGATCGGCGAGGTGCTGGCCATGACGCAGTACGACTGGCGCGACCTCGAGAAGCGGATGAAAGCGCAGATCGATCTGGCCATCAAGCAGGATATCGTCCGCCCGAATGAGGGGATGCGCCTGCTCCAGGAGTTCGAGCGCGGGCTCAAGGATCAGACCTATCTCAGCATCGAATAACATCGGAATGGGCCTCTGCAAAGAGGCGTTAACTTTCGACGAACAATCAACCAGACAGGAGATGCAGATGCGTAGAACATTCGCCCTCGCCGTGCTGGCGATCATGGCTGTGGCTGGCAACGCATTCGCGGGCGAAGAAGCCCGGATGGCGGGAAAGATCACCGACGCCGCTACGAACAAGCCGATTCCGAACGTCGTCATCACCATCGACGCGGTTTCGGGACACACCGTCCACAAAGAGTTCAAGGCCGACAAGGACGGCACCTACAAATTTCTCATCCTCGACGGCACTCTCAACTACAAGCTCACCTACAAGGCCGAGGGCTATGCGCCGGCCGAGTACACGATCAAGCCGAAGCTTGGTGAAGTCACCACGAAGGACGTAACTCTGGAAGCGGGTGCCCCCGCGCCGGCTGCCGCGGCCGGTGCGCCGCCTGCTGCCGCGAAACCGAATCCGGGCGTGATCGCGTACAACGAAGGCGCGGCGCTCGCGAACGACGACAAACTCCCCGAAGCCATCGCCAAGATGGAAGAAGCGGTCACGGCGAAGCCTGACCTCACCGCCGGCTACGAAGCGCTCGCCAAGCTGTACCTCCGCACGAAGAGCTACGACAAGGCCATCGATCGCGCCAATAAAGCGCTCGAGGTCGATACCGACAACCAGGACATGTTCAACGTCCTCGCGCAGTCGTACGCGGCGAAGGGCGACAAGACCAAGGCTGCCGAGTACCGCAAGAAACTGCCGGCCGATGCCGCCGCGATGTTCAACGAAGCGGCGCGCCTCATCAACAGCGGCAAGGATGGCGAAGCGGAGCCTCTCCTGAAGAGTGCAATCGCCGCCAACGACAAGTTTGCGCAGGCCTACTACGAGCTCGGCATGCTCTATGTAAGGACGCAGAAGAACGCCGACGCCAAGACGAACCTACAGAAGTACCTGGAGCTCGAACCGGCCGGCAAGGACGCCGCCACGGCGAAAGAGATGTTGAATTACGTGAAGTGAAACAACTTCACCAATTCGATGTGACAACCTGACGGGGGGCGGAAACGCTCCCCGTTCTGTTTTTGAAGAAAACCCTGCGTACTTTTCTTGAATTGGAGATCGACGTCATGCGTAACGCGTTCACTTTCACAGCTCTCCTCATCGCGGCGGCTTGCAGCAGCGGGACCCAACTCTCCCAAAACGCCGCGCACATCCCGGAGCCGGAGATCACGGTCATGAGCCGCTCGGATCTGACGAACGTTCCGACGGTCGCGTCCGGCGTCGCAGCCACCTTCGAATTCCGGATCGTGAATCAGGCCGACATCCCGATCACGCTCAAGCGGATCGACCTCGACACGCTCGGCGGCGGCGGCATCGCCATCCAGGCCAAGAACCGGCCCTTCAACATCGTCATCGAGCCGCACACGGCGCAATCAGCCGACTTCGTGACCACGGCTTACATCAACGATCCGAGCACCTACAGCGGACGTTCGCCCATTCAGATCCGCGCCGTCGCGCTGTTCGACTCATCCGCGGGAAGCCTGCAGAAAATCGTGCAGCAGCAGGTGCGTCCGGAAGGTTCGGACTAGGAGCGGTCGGAACCGCGATCGGGAGTGATGTCGGAGCCTTCGGCAACCGACGCCGGCCGGGCCGGCTCGAGCTGGAACTCCCACTTCGTAGCGTCGATCGGCTCATCCGCGTAGATGTGGAACACGCAGCGTCCGGCGCCGGCCTGGAACGTCTCGTCGCGTTGGACGCGTACGCCGAGGAGGCGCGTGAGGGCATTGACCGAAACGCTGCATAGCGCGGGGCGCCGCATCGCCGTATTGAAGAACGGGCAATTGCGCTCGACGAGCAGGAAGCCGTCATCGACCTTCTCGCTCGTCATGTACGGATCGGCCGACGCATAGAGACCCTTCAGCGCCTCGACCCTGTTCTCCAGCGGCATGCCCTGCAGCGTCTTGCCCTCGACCGCGACGCGATCGTCGCAAACGCGCTTCAGGACGCGCACGGCAGCATCCGGTCCAAGCTCCTCGGCGACCGCATCGATGACGGCGACGTTGAGCAGGTCGTAACTTTTGGGAAAGAGATGGTCGCCGGCCTCGGTGAGGTTGTAGCGCGTCGCCGGGCGGCCGGTGCGTCCGCGTTCGTCGCCACGCGCCACGCGCGACTCGATCCATCCTTCGCGCTGAAGCTGCAGCAGTTGCTGACGCACTGCTTCGCCCGTGAGCTGCAACTGGTAGGCGAGCTGCGCGATCGTGGAAGGCCCTTGGCGTTTGAGCGCGAGAAGGATGGCGCGGCGACTGTCGGGAAGCTGGTCTACGGTGATGATGGCTTGGCTCCTGATGATGCGTGGAAGGGAAACATTGGAGTCCAATACTCCGATTGTCAAGAGGCTGCTTGCAAATGTTTGGTCGGATAAACTGCGCGGCACCATGCGCAAGCTTCTTTTTCTCCTGCTCGCCGCCGCCGCTCTTCCGCTATTTGCCTCGGACAAAACATTCGAAGCGACCTACGTAGCTACGATCAAAGATGTTCCGGCCGGACTGAAACAGATGATGGTGTGGATCCCGCTGCCGGTCAGCCGCGGCGGCCAGACCATCAACGACGTCCGCATCGATTCGCCGTTGAAATGGATGCAGACCTCGGAAGGCGCATTCGGCGACCGCTACGCATACGCGAAAGTCTGGAATCCGCCCGCCGGCGATTTCATGGTCAAGGTTCACTTCCGCGGAACGCGGAACGAAGTGACGACGGCGAAGCTGGCCGAAACGCGCGCGTCGAAGGCGGAGCTCGCCCGCGCGCTGCGAGCGGACAAGCTGGTCACGATCTCGCCGCGTGTAAAGAAACTGGCAAACGAAGTGACCGCCGGAAAAACGACCACGGTCGATCAGGCGCACGCCATCTACGACTACCTGCTGGCGACGATGAAGTACGACAAGACCATCCCCGGCTGGGGCCACGGCGACACCGAGCGCGCCTGCGACATCAAAGCCGGCAACTGCACCGACTTTCATTCGCTCTTCATGTCGATGGCGCGCGCCAAAGGGATTCCGGCACGTTTCGTCATCGGCTTCCCCATGACTTCCGATCACGGCACTGTCACCGGCTACCACTGCTGGGCGGAGTTCCATGTGAACGGCAAAGGGTGGATTCCGGTCGACCCCTCGGAAGCGTCGAAGTCGACCGATGCCGCGCGCCGCGCCTACCTCTTCGGCAATCTCGATCCCGACCGCGTCCAGTTCACGATGGGCCGCGACCTCGTCCTGACGCCGCCCACCGCCGAACCGCTCAACTACTTCATCTATCCGCATGCCGAGGCAAACGGAAAAGAAGTGGGCACACCGGCCATCGCGCTCGAGTACACCACGGTGCCGGCGCCGGCGAAAACGGCGGACATCGGCAAATGACGCAGATGTCCGCCGATTCGGTCTGCGTCTAAATCTGCGTCATCTGCGGATGGAGATCCCGTCCGTAGCGCTGCGTCGCCCAGCCGACGATTGCGCCGACGATTGAGCCGGGCAGCATGATCTCGAAGTAGTAACCGTGTTGCATCGCGGCGACGCCGTACGCCAGGAGTGCGCCGACGAGCAGTCCGAAAACGATCCCCCAAGCGACCGAATGCACCTTGCGCGCGAACCAGCCCGCGGCGATGCCGGCGATCATCCCTTTGACGGTGGAGCCGATGATGATGCCGATGATTCCGGCGCGCGCCGCCGGTGTGAACCACGCCGTCGCGCCGTCGACTACGCCGAGGATGGCGCCCAGCAGAAGCCCTACGAGAATCTTGTTCATGGTGTTCCTCCGAAGAGCCTATTCAACGTCCGCCGCGAATCCTCGAACGCGCGACAGCGCTGATTGTCGTCGTCGCTCGCGAGCGCGGCGATCACACTGCGGCGGGTGGTTGGGAACATGGGCGAGCCGACAGGTTAACTGACCGCCGCCAATCCATCGCGCAAGCCGCGCAGGTAGTGCTCGCGCATCAGCGTTTCGAAAATGTGATTCGTCGCCAGAACGCGGAACAAATTCATCGCGTAACGGGCAAATTAACTGATGGGTCCGTCTCTGCTTATGGCTTAAATCGGAGGGGACGATGCCTGAAATCAGTTGGATCCAAATGCGGCGTTTGCAGCAGTTTTTTGTCCAGTCCATCCATGACCATCCGTCATTCCCGATCGTCATCTCTCACGGCGATTCCTGGTTCGCCTATCCCATTTACGCCAACATCATCGACCAGCTCGATGAAATGACTCAGCACCGTATGTCACTGCTAAGGCTCGAAGGAACTGGGGACGAATTGATTGGCATTCTCGACGTTGGCGGTTTAGCGGCGCTGAAAACGCAGATGCAGCACCATCCGCCCGATGTGCTTCTCTTGAGCGCTGGCGGCAATGACATCGTCGGACCGGAACTCCTGACCTTCGTGGCTGAGCGAACGTCGCCTTTTGACCCCGTCACCGCTTTGGCGACCGTCGCTCTCGCTAATCGCTTTGATGCGATGAAAAAGGCTTACGAGCGACTGATCGCCGCCCGTGACCAGGTCGCGCCGCATTGTCTGATCGTCACACACGGCTACGCGCGTCCGATTCCATCCGGGACAAAGGCGCACTATCTCGGCTTTTCCTCGGGTCCATGGATCAAACCGTTTCTGGAACATCTGAAGTACACCGATCCAATCGAGCAACGCGCGATAGTCGACGAACTGATGTCGCGTTTCAACAAGCTGGTCGACAGTTTTGCGGGACCGAAGTTCGTGAAGGTCGACCTCCGCCATGTCATTTCCGAGGACGAATGGAGCAACGAGATTCATCCAACCCGGCATGGTTTTGAGGATGCAGCGCGGGAACTCCTGATGCAGTTGAAGGCGCTGTTACCCGGCAAGTTCTGAACGGCTATTCCGCCAATCCATCGCGCAAGCCGCGGAGGTAGTGCTCCCGCATGAGCGTTTCGAAAATGTGGTGCGTCGCCAGGACGCGGAAGCGTTCGCCGAGTCGTGCGCGGCGGCGAAGGTAGGAGAGGCGTCGCTCGTCGGCGAGCGTGCGCGTCTCCAGCTCGTGGACGCCGAGGAAGCCGGCCAGCTCGGGATGTTTGCGGTAGAAGATCGCGCCGGAATGGCCGACCGTGTACTGCCGCCGCGCGAACGAATCGATTGTCATCGGGTGGTAGTGCCGCGTGACCGCCTTCGCGTTGTAGCGGATCTTCAGGCCGAACGAATCGAGGCGAAAGGCGAGCTCGATGTCCTCCCACGCGGCGGCGGGAAAGGTCGTGTCGAACGGATCGATGCTGAGCAGCAGCCGATCGATGGAGATGTTCGACGTGTAGAAAAAATTGAACGGAACGACCTCGCCGTCGCGGATCAGCTTGTAGCCGAACTGGAGACCGTAGTCGTTGATGTAGTCCATGAACGCCGTCACGCGCTCGCCGGGCGGCCAGCCGGTGTAGCCGAGGCAGGCGGTGAGGCGGTCATCGTTCGCGTCGCGGTGGACGCGCGCATGCTCGGCGAGAAATCGCGGCTCGGGCACGGTGTCGTCGCCGATGAACAGGATGTAGCGCCCGTTCGCGAGCGACACGCCGTGATTGCGCGCGCGGCCGGGACCTGAGTTTGTTTGCGAGCGGAAGGTGAGCGCGTAGTTTTTCGCCCGCCGGTCGCTCATGACTCGCGCGGTGTCGTCGCCGGAGCCGTCGTCGATCACGATCACCTCGAACTCCGGCGCGGCGTCCTGCGCATCGAGTGCATCGAGGACGCGCAACAGCATCGGCAGCCGTTTGAAGGTCGGGATGACGACGGAAAAATACGGCTCGGACATGGGGCGGCGGATTGTAGCGTCAGCGTGGAGCGAAGAGGAGCAGGTCGAGGCTGAAGGTGACACGCATCGGCTCCACGCGTTCGATGTCGCGCGGCCGGTAAATCGAGAGCAGGACGTCGTGGACGGCGTCGCGATCGAGATCAGCGGTCGTTGTCGTACGGTGTTGATCGCTGATGGCGAACTCGTTCGCGAACGTTTCGATCGTGCGGTCCACGCGGTCGCGTCCCGCGCCGCGCACTTCGACGAGATCATCCGGCGCTGGAATCGCCACGAGCAGCCGTCCATCGTCGCGAAGCACGCGCCGGAACTCGCTGCTGTTCATGCGCGCGGTGATTGTCAGGACTCGCGTAAACGCCGAATCGGCGTACGGCACGAAGCGATCGGCATTCGCGACGATCCATTCGCAGTTCGGATAACGCCTGGCGGCGGCCTCGATCGCGGGCAGCGAAATGTCGACGCCGTGCGCACCGCAAGCGAGCGAACCGAGGTAGAAGCCGTCGCCGCAGCCGGCATCGAGGACGGCGTCGTCCGGCTTCACGTTCGCCATCGACGCGATCGCATCACGCAGGGGCGACGTCACGCCGCGATCGTGCAGACGCCTTCGCGCCGCCACCGCGTCCGCCGTGTCTCCGGGCTGTTTCGATCGCCGGTCCTGCGGCTGCAGCAGGTTGATGTAGCCGCTGCGCGCGACGTCGAACGAATGGCCGCGCGCGCAGATCACGCGCCGTTCCTCGCGCACGAGCGGCTGGTGACACGTGCGGACGGTGCAGAGAAGCATGGCCACTACAATTGAACCATGCACCGTTCCACGCGGCGCCTTCTCTGGCTCGTCGCGGGTCTGCTCCTGTTTCTGATCGCCTCGGCGCTGCTCTATCAGGAGGGCATGGCGCGGCTGGAAGGAAAGCCGCGCACCTTCTGGGACAGCTTCGAGTGGGCAGCCGAGTCGCTGAGCACGACCGGCTACGGCGCCGACAGCCATTGGCGGCATCCCGCAATGGTGGTGCTCGTGGTCGTGGTGCAGTTCGCCGGCGTCTTCCTCGTGTTCCTCATCGTTCCGATTTTCCTGGTGCCGTTTCTCGAAGAACGATTCGAGCGGCGCGTGCCGCGCATCGCTCCGAAGATGGCCAATCAAGTGATCGTCTATCGCTACGGACCGACGGTGGAGACGCTGCTGCAACGCCTGGCCGATCATGACGTGGCCTCGATCGTCGTCGAGACCGACGAAAGCGCTGCACGCGCAGTGCTCGAACGCGGACTGCCGGCCGTCTTCAGCCGCGCCGAAGAGGATGTGCTCGATATCTGCCGGCTGCCGTTCGCTCGCGCACTCGTTGCGAACGGACGAGACGAGGAAAACGCCGCGCTGATTCTTCGCGCGCGCCAGATGGGCTTTCGCGGCGA
>JBAVBF010000047.1:0-2946 GCA_049586115.1 Thermoanaerobaculia bacterium
CTTTCCGATAACTCGTCAGGGCACCGTCGGTGTCGCCGATGTTAGCGGAATAGGGGTTGCCCTGGATGTCGCCGATTTTTTCGTAGGCGGTGGCGAGCTCTCGTTGCAGCGCAATATTTCCACCGGCGTCATGCGCCAGACTGTCGAGATATTCGAGAGCACGACTGACAATCAGACGGCGCGTCGGCGTGGAACCGGCCAGATCCTTTACCGAATCGTGAATCTCGAACATCAAGGAATCAGCCAGCCGGCGCACTTGCTGGAACCGCCGCTCGGCCAGGCGGCGCTGCTCGTTTGCGCGATAAGCTTCCCAGGTGGCGACGATCGCGGCACCGATGAGGAGAAGGGCCACGCACGCGGCCACGGCCAATCCGAACTTGTGACGGCCAACGAACTTCGACGTCCGATACGCGACCGTGTCCTTCCGCGCGATGACCGGCAATCCTTCCAGGTATCGCCGGATGTCCTCGGAGAATTGTCCGACGGAAGCATAGCGACGTTCCGGTTCCAGCCGCAACGACTTCGAGACAATGTTATCGAGATCGGCGTCCAGTTTCTTCAAATCGGCTTCGCCATCTTTCCTGACGCCGGGCTTTTGGCCGGCCAGCAATTCGTAAAGGACAACGCCGAGACTGTAGACGTCGCTCGCCGTCGTCATGCGTTGGCCTAGCCGTTGTTCGGGGCTCGCGTAATTGGGGGTCATCGCGCGCATGGTTAGCATTGTTTGGTCATCAGTCTGGGCCGTCTCGGGATCGAGCAGACGCGCGATGCCGAAATCCAGGAGCTTCGGTTCCCCTTCCCCGGTCACCCGGATATTGGCCGGCTTGAGATCGCGATGGATCACGAGATTTTGGTGCGCGTAAGAAACAGCCGCGCAGACCTTGCGGAAGAGAGCGAGCCGCTCTCGCATGCCCAGGGAGTGCTGGGCCGCGTAGGTTTCGAGCGCAATTCCCTCGACGTATTCCATGACGAAATACGGCAGGCCACCTGAAGTGACCGCGCCTCCATAAAGCCGCGCAATGTTTGGATGATTGAGCGCGGCGAGAATCCGTTCCTCCTGGCGGAAATGCCGGACGAATTCTTTCGTGCCGAAACCTTGCTTAATCAGCTTGATCGCGACTTGCCGTCCGAAATGGACGTCGTCGGCAAGGTAAACTTCGCCCATGCCCCCCGCGCCGAGCAGAGAAACAATTCTGTAATCTCCCAGCATTTCGCCGGGACGCAGTTCACCGGCATCATCATCTTGTGGCAATAGCTTCGCTCCGACTGCGGCGGCCGGCGCGTTCATTAGTTTCGAGGCGCGCTCCTGTTCGGCCAGAAGCGCTTCCACTTCCACGCGTAGTTCAACATCGTCCCCGCAGGCCTGCGCGAGAAAGGCCGCCCGTTCCGTGCCCTCTAACTCGAAGGCGTGCTCGACCAGTTCCGCGAACCGCTCTGCTTGCTCAGGCCGCATCTTTGCGCAACTCGCGGGAGAGCCAGAGCCTGGCAAAATTCCAATCGCGCAACACCGTCTTCTCCGAAACCTGCAGGACTTCGGAGATTTGCTTCGCTTCCATGCCGCCGAAAAACTTCAACTCCACCACCTTGCTTTTCCGCGGATATACTTTCGTGAAACCCTCGAGCGCATCGTCGAGCGCCACCAATTCCACGGCGCAATCCGTGGAAAGATCGGACGCTTCCTCCAGGGACAGCTTCACTTGCGCAGGTCCGCCACGCTTGGCCGCCTGATGCGCGCGCGCGTGCTGCATCAGGATTTGCCGCATGAGCCGCGCCGCGATGCCGTAGAAATGCGCGCGATCTTTCCAGGTCACTTTCTTGTCATCGACTAACTGCAAGTACGCTTCGTGCACGAGCGCGGTGGCCTGGAGAGTGTGATCCTCACGCTCACGCTGCAGGTAGGCCCGGGCCACGCGACGCAGCTCATCGTAAACGAGAGGCATCAGCTTCGCGGGCGCCTCCTCGTCACTCCCACTCTGCCAATTCAATAAAAGCTCGGTGACGTCTTCGGATGTTTTCCCAGCCATGTTGCGCGGTCGCTGACGACAGACTGCCACAACATTTGCCGGGTGAGCAGGAAAATCTTTTAAACGCGATGTCCGTTCCGGCGGCCGTTTTGCACATGCTTGGGTGAAGGCAAAATAAAATGAAAAACACCCACCTCAATAACCTCAGCTCCCACCTTACGGCTCTGGCTGTTCGCCGCTTCGCCCCCAGCGTCCCGTTCGCACCGTCAAGCGCACTGCCACGGCCCCTTCCCCGTCCGGGGGATGGCAGCCAGCGCGCGAGTCTTCCATTTTCGCGCGGCCTCATGAAAACCTCATCCTACACAATGAAAACATTGCATTCCTTTACCGCCGGCTTTTTGTCGGCTGCCTCAACTCTTTCGCTCCGGGTCGCGCTCCCGCTGCTCTTGCTCGGCGCGGGGCTGGTGCTCGTGCAGCCATGCGCAGCCGGCTCGGGTAGCTTTAATAACACCGGCAGCCTGGCTACCGGACGGGCTCTTCACACAGCGACACTGCTGCCCAACGGCAAGGTCCTCGTGGCAGGGGGATCAACGACCGGCACTAGCGGTTCGCTTGCCAGCGCGGAACTCTACGATCCCGCGAGCGGGACCTGGACGGCCACCGCCAACCTTGGCACCAAGCGCATTTTTCATACGGCCACGTTGCTACCTAACGGCAAGGTCCTCGTCGCCGGAGGTTACAATGAGACCAACGGCGCCCTCGCCAGCTCCGAACTCTACGACCCGGCGACCGGGACCTGGACGGCGACGGGGAGCATGAACACTGTGCGTTATGATTGCACAGCGACATTGTTGTCCAACGGCAGGGTTCTCGTCGCGGCAGGAGAGACGGCCGGCGAGGCTCCAAGCGCGGAACTCTACGACCCGGCGACCGGAACCTGGACTCTAACGGGCAGTCTGCCTGGCTTCCGTGTAAACCACAC
>JBAVBF010000048.1:0-3899 GCA_049586115.1 Thermoanaerobaculia bacterium
TCGCGACGCCGAGCGAAAATTGTTGCGGCCAGGAAATGACGAAGAACGACAGCACGTCTAACCAGACCGCGTTGCCTCTGCTGCTCTGGCGAAGATCGACGCCCGCCAGCGCGCGCGCCATCGCCAGCACGTGATCGCCATGATGCTGCACTGTCGCCGGCGTCACGTTCGCGAAGTTGTCGAGCGGCGTGTGGTAGTGAGCCGGACGTCCGATATGCGCGAAGCCGATGCCCACCAGACCGGCGCGTTTGAAGACGGTGAGATCCGTATCGTTCGGCAGCAGTTCGTAGATGTCGTAGTAGAACGAGCTGGTGGCCGGCCGCGGCAACGCGTGCGCGATGACGTTCGCCAGCCAGGCGTTGTGCCGGCTGGTTTCGAACAGAAAGCTCGGCCCGCTCGTGCCGCGCGCTTCGACGTTGATGACCGCCGCGGTGTTCCGCAGCAGTCCCGCGTCGGCCACAAATCCTTCCGCCCCAAGCAGCGCGACCTCCTCGGCGTCCGTGACGAGGTAGACGATCGGATTGCGGAAGCGCTCGCTGCGAAGCGCCCGCGCGGTTTCGAGGAGTGTCGCCACGCCGACGCCGTCGTCGGAAACGCCAGGACCCGCGGGCACCGAGTCGTAATGCGCCGCGAGCACGAGCGCGTTCGGACGCGAATCGCCGGGAGTGCGCGCGATGACGTTCGCGATTGGCGAGCACGTGACCCACGCGCTGCAGGCGAACGAACGCTGGACGGTGACGTCGTATCCGAGCGCGCGGAACTGCGCGGCGAGGCGATCGCGGATGGCGTCATGGGCCGCGGTGCCGACAGGATGCGGAATGTCGCCGCCGAGAAGATCGCGCTCGACGTGAAGCGCTCGCGTCGCGGAGAACGTAGCCGCCGGCGCAGTTTCGGGCAGCGGCGCCGGGCCGCTCATTCTGACGAACAGCGTCACTGCGATCGCGGCGAGAAGGGCAAACAAGAGCGCCGAGGCGCCGCCGCGTTTCACGGCGCGGATTGTAACTGCAACCCGCGGCGCTCCGCGCCGTACATCGACCTATGTTCAAGCGCATCCTGCTCACCGCCATCCTCGCAGTCGCTGCCGCAGCCGCGAACGCATCAACGCTCGATCAGGCTTTCGACAAGACATTCGACGTTCGCCCCGGCGCGGTCTTCTCGCTGACCAACACCAACGGACACATCACCGTCCGCGCGTGGGATCAGCCGCGTGTTCGCGTTCATGCCGTCAAGCACGTCGAGAGCCGCGACGGCGACGCGGCGCGCGATGCCATGAAGGCGCTCACGCTCGACATGTCGCAGCCGAACGGTGGGCTGCGCATCGATACGAGGTATCCGAAACACAGCGACGGCATCTTCGAATGGATCGCCGGCACGAACGTGAGCATGTCGGTGACGTACGAAGTGACGGTGCCGCGTTCGATGAATCTGCAGATCGAAAACACGAACGGGGCGATCGAGGCCAGCGACGTACGCGGCTCGCACAAGATCGAGACGACGAACGGACGCATCACACTCGCGCGATGCGCCGGCGACGTCGATGCCGAGACGACCAACGGCACGATCGAAGCGGAGTTGACCGCCGTGAACAGCGGCCGCGGCGTCCGTCTGGAAACGACGAACGGCGGCATTCACGCGCGCCTGCCGCGCACCTTCGCCGCCCGCATCGACGCCGCGAATACGAACGGCTCGATCGAGAGCGACCTCCCCGTGACGACGAGCGGCTCGCAAAGCAAACACTCGCTTCACGGCACGATGAACGGCGGCGGCCCGGAACTGCGCCTGCGGACCACGAACGGTTCGATTCACATCAACGCGATCTAGCTGGTTTGGCATCACTGTCATCCTGAGCCGCCGAAGCTGCGTAGGCGAGGCCGGAGCAGCGCAGGACGGTCGAAGGACCTCCAGCTGATATCGGGTGGGGCGGCGGCTTTGAAGAACCCGGGTTATCAATTTGGGGGTCCTTCGACCGTCCTCCGCCGGTCGCGCTGCGCGCTCCTCGGCTCCGGATGACAGCTATACTTCCGCCCATGCCGACTGCTCCTCCTCTCATTCCGCCCGTCACGACGATCGACGAAGTCGTCGATGCCATTCAGGGCATCATCGCCTGGTCGATCGCGAATGAGAGCCGGCTCGGATACTTTGCGGCGCTCTACAAGCGCATCACAATCGCCATCCGCACCGCCATCGCGCAGGGTCTGTTTCAGGACGGGCCGCGCATGGAGCTCTTCGACATCACCTTCGCCAGCCGCTACTTCGCCGCGCTGAACGGCTACTTTCATCCCGGCGCGTTCCCGCAGCCGTCGCATTGCTGGCGCGTGGCGTTCGACGGCGCCACCCATCCGGAGCCGATCATCGTCCAGCACATGCTCGCCGGCGTGAACGCGCACATCGATCTCGACCTCGGCATCGCCGTCGAGAAGGTCGCGCCCGGCCCGAAGCTGCCGTCGATCCAGACCGACTTCAATACCGTCAACAAAGTTCTGGCCGCACAGGTCAATGGCGTCGTCGACGAGATCGACGATCTCTCGCCGGTTCTCTCCGATATCTACGACGTGCTGATGAAAGACGAGATTGACCCGATCGGCGACGCGCTGCTGCTCTTTCGCGACGGCGCATGGCGATTCGCGGAACTGCTCGCGGCGGAGCCCGACTTCGCGCATCCACCGACGATCATGATCAAAGATCTCGAAGTGGCGAAGTTCGGGACGTTGATCTTCTACCCGCCGCCGCTGCTCGCAACGATCACCGCCGTGATCGCATCGAAAGAGAGCCGCGACATCGTGCACAACATCGAGGTGCTCGACGCGATCGCATCGACGCCCGCGCCTATCAAGACGACGATGTGAGCAGAGGCCTGCGCGGCAGGAAAACGATGCCTCACCGCTGGCTGAGCCTTGGGCAACCAACGCCGCCGGCCGTGCCGGCTACGCGTGCACGCCCGGCGCTTCGTGACCGCTGGCGTTCACGTACTCCACGTAGCTCCCGCCAAAAACCCTCGGCGCCGCGCCGCGCTCCTCCGGGAGTTCGAGCACGCGGTTCGAAAGGCCACGCAGGAACATGCGGTCGTGCGAGACGAAGAGCATCGTTCCTTCGAAATCGTGCAGCGCTTCGACGAGCATCTCTTTCGTTGCGAGATCGAGATGGTTCGTCGGCTCGTCGAGCACGAGGAAGTTCGGCGGATCGAGCAGCATGCGTGCGAGCACGAGGCGCGAGCGCTCGCCACCGGAAAGCGCTCGGATTTTCTTTTCGACCTCGTCGCCGGAGAATTGGAACGCGCCGAGGAGGCTGCGCAGCGTGCCGATTGACTCGAGCGGGAAGTCTTTCTGGATCTGCTCCCAGACCGTGAGGCTCGGATCGAGGACGTCGAAGGCCTGCTGCGAGAAGTAGCCCATCTTCAGCGATGCGCCGAGACGTACGGAGCCAGCGTCGGGATCGAGCGAGCCTGAGACCATTTTCAGCAGCGTCGATTTGCCGGCGCCGTTCTTGCCCATGACGCACCAGCGCTCGCCGCGCCGGACGAGGAAATCGAAGCCGTCGTAGATCGGACGCTTGCCGTACGACTTGGTGACGCCCTTCAGGGTGACCACGTCGTCACCGGAGCGCGCAGGCTTGCGAAAATCGAACTTCATCGTCTTCCGCTTCTTCGGCGGCTCCAGCTTCTCGATTTTGTCGAGCGCCTTCACGCGGCTCTGCACCTGCGCGGCTTTCGCGGCGTGCGCAGCGAAGCGGTCGATGAATCGTTGCTCTTTCGCCAGCATCGATTGCTGCCGCGCGTACGCCGCCTCGCGATTGGTCTCGCGGATGGCTCGCTCACGCTCATAAAACTCGTAGTTGCCGGAGTAGGTGACGAGGTCACCCTCGTCGATCTCGACGATTTTCGTGACGACGCGGTTCATGAA
>JBAVBF010000049.1:0-1581 GCA_049586115.1 Thermoanaerobaculia bacterium
GTAGAGCTCCATCGCCCACGCGATTGCGGAACCGGTCGATGCAGTATCGAGTCCGAGGTCGTTGCAGATGTTGTTGAGCCGCAGAACCTGCGTGACTTCCGTGATGCCAACGTTCGGACCAAACTTGCCGAGCGTCACGTACTCGGGGCCATCACCCTTCACGTATTTGTCGTGGATGGTTGTGGGATTCTCCGACACCCCACTCCCGACACCCGATTCACCAAGCATCGACATGTCGTTCAGCGGGCGGCAATTCACCGGACAAGCGAAACATCCCTCCATGCCAGGGCGATACGGATCGATATTCTCGGCGTCGAGCTTGTCCGTCCAGGTCGTTTCCTGATTGTTCTTTGTGCCCATCGCGCCGAGCATGCGCGACGGCTTGTAGAGGAACGGCGTGCCGCGTTTCTTCAGCGCGTTCTTGACGACCGAGGTGTTGAGGAGCTTGACGGCGACGTCGCGGTTGCGGAGTTTGTGCGGACGGGCCGTCGACAAATCAGCGCTGCGTCCCTGAATGAGCACCGCTTTGAGATTCAGCGCGCCCATCTTTGCGCCGGGACCGCCGCGGGCGTAGATCGCTTTCGGGCCGGCCATGATTCCGGAGCACAGGACAAGATTCTCGCCGGCGGTCGTGATCGCGGCCAGACCGTAGTCCTTCCCTTCGACGCCGAAATCCGTCGCGATCTTCGCGCGCAGATCGATGTTGTCGAGCCCTACGAACGGCGCGGCATCGACGAACTTCGGCTGATCGCCTTCGAAGTGCAGCAGCGTCCACTTCGGCGCTTTTCCGTACAACACGAGGTGATCGATCCCGTTCAATTTCATGAACGACGGGAAGTAATCGCCGGCGTTCGAGTCCATCAGCACGCGCGACTCCGGCGACCACGACGTCACATTGCCGCGCGATGCCGACGGCACCATCGAGGTCAAAATCCCCGTTCCGAAAATCAGCGGCACCTCGGGATCGATCGGCTCGAGCGTCTCGTCGAGCAGGTTGTGCAGCAGGAACATGTTCACGCCGCGTCCGCCGAGGAGGTGCGTGACCACGCGATGCGGAATCCAGGCGCGGCGGATTTCCTGCCGCTCCAGGTCGACGAAGATCGTCTGACCTTGTGTCGGAAATTGTTGTTCGGCGGCGAGCCGGGGGAAAAGCGCGTCGATGCGCGCTCTAATCGACATGAGCGGATCTTAGAACATCGCCCAAATGGCACGCTGTTCCGGGACCGCATATCATCGCGAAGGCAAGGTCATGCAGAGAGAGGAGAAGTCAGAGCGCAGCCAGCGGCAGGTGCTCGACGCCGCGCTGCAATTGTTCTCGCATCAGGGATATCGCGCCACCACGGTGCGCGACATCGCTGAGAGCGCCCATGTCTCGACCGGGAACGTCTACCACCACTTCCCCGACAAAGAATCGATCTTCCGCTCGCTGCTCGACGAGTTCTGGCGCATCACCGAGACGCGCCGTTATCCCTTCACGCGCGCCCTTTCGATCGGACAGTTTCCCGACAACATCGAGCAACTCGGCCTCGCCGCCCGCGAATCGATCCGCGAGTTCAAGCCGTACTTCGCGCTGATCTTCGT
>JBAVBF010000050.1:0-2205 GCA_049586115.1 Thermoanaerobaculia bacterium
AACGGACGTCGAGTTCCCGAACGAATCGGAAGAAGCACCCGAAGAGTAAATCCGCCCTGCCCGGCACAACGTAACGTCTGCGCCGCGCCATGATCGCCGCAATGAATACGAGCTTCGAACCCAGCTCGCTGCTGCCAGCCGTCGCCCACGGCGATATGGCCGCGTTCGAACAGCTTTACGATCGCTACTCCTCGACCCTCTATGCCCTCCTCCTGCGGATTCTCTCCAATGCCGACGATGCGCAGGAAGTTTTGCAGGAGACGTTCGTGAAGGCGTGGACGAACGCGAAGATGTTCGACGCCGTGCGCGGCAGCGACGTGGCCTGGCTGATCTCCATCGCACGCAGCCGCGGTATCGACCGCCTTCGCTCGCGCAAAATCCGCGGCGACCGCGAAGACGAAGCGGGCCGCGAGCTGTCGGGAAGCTTCGGCTTTATCGACAAGCGCACCGGCGCGGATGACGCGATCCAGTCCGAGGAGCGCAACGCCGTCCGCGGCGCGCTGGCTGAACTGCCGGAAGCGCAGCGCGTGGCCCTGGCGCTGGCGTACTTCGAAGGCCTCTCGCAATCCGAGATCGCCGAACGCCTCGGCGAACCACTCGGCACGATCAAAACGCGCATGCAGCTCGGGATGAAAAAGCTGCGCGAGCGGCTGAAGGCGTTCCGATGATCGGCCACGAACAATTCGACTCGATCGCCGCGCTCGATGCCCTCGGTGCCGCGACGCCGGACGAAGCCAATGCGCTCGGCGCGCACCTGACGTCGTGTCCCGACTGCCGCCGCGCTCGTGACGAATACGGCGAAGCGACGTCGCTTCTGACGCGCGATCTCGAGCCGGTTGCGCCTCCGCCGCTGGTTCGCGAGCGCATCTTCGCGGCGATCGACAGCGACGGCGGGGCCAACGTCATCGATGCAGGCGATCGCTTCAACAGCAGCCGCTGGTGGATGGCCGCGGCGGTCGTTTTTCTCGCACTGTGGGGCTGGCGCGAGCTGTCGGTCCGCGTCACGCGCGAAAGAATCCACACGACAGAGGCTGAGGTGCGCCGGCTGGCGGGACAGAATCAGCTGCTCGCCGCGCGCAACGAAAAGCTCAGCGCCGAGATGGCGTCGCTTGCCTCGCGCGACACGCGCACGATCGCTCTCGCCGGCCAGCAGGTCTCACCATCCGCATCGGCGAAAGTTTTCCTCGAACCGCAGCAGCGCCGCGCCGTCGTCTTCTTCTACAACCTCCCCGCGAACACGGCCGACAAGAGTTACCAGCTCTGGATCCTGCGCGGCGACCAGCCAAAACCGCAAAGCGCCGGCATCTTCGACGTGACAAAATCGGGCGCGGCGTCGATCTCGATCGAGAACCTTCCGCTGGCCACCGAGATCAAAGGTCTGGCTGTGACCCTCGAACCGAAAGGCGGCGTCGAGCAACCGACCAACGCCAACTTCTTCGTGGCAGGCAACACATGAAACTCGATCCAACCACTACGGCGCTCATCGTCATCGACCTGCAGCGGGGAATCGTCGCGCGCCAGGCCGCGCCGCATTCGGCGGCCGAGGTCGTCGAGCGCTGCGCGAAACTCGCCGATGCGTTCCGCGAACGGAGCGCTCTGGTCGTCCTCGTCCATGTGGCCTTCGCCGACGATCGCGAACGGCTGAAGCCTGAAGCAGATGGCGCTCCGCCGTCCGGCCCACTTCCGCCGGACTGGAGCGAGATCGTTCCGGAGATTGGACCGCGTCCCGGCGACGTCGTCATCACCAAGCGGCAGTGGGGCGCGTTCTACGGCACGGCGCTCGATCTGCAGTTGCGGCGCCGCGGCATCCGCACGCTCGTCTACGGCGGCATCGCCACGAACTTTGGCGTCGAATCGACGGCGCGCGATGCCTACGAGCGCGGCTTCGAACAGGTGTTCGTCGAAGACGCGATGTCCGGCCTGACCGCCGAGGCGCACCAGTTCGCGATCACGACGATCTTCCCGCGTATGGGGCGCATCCGGTCGGCGGACGACGTGTTGGCCGCGATCAAAGCCCGATGATGTTGTAGCCGCCGTCGACGAACATCACTTCGCCGGTGATGCCGGCGGACATCGAAGAAATCAAAAAGAGCGCGGCGTTGGCGATCTCTTCGAGCTCCACATTGCGGCGGAGCGGCGCGCGTTCGGCGTGATGTTTGAGCATGCCGGTGAACCCCTTGATGCCGCGCGCGGCCAGCGTGTTGA
>JBAVBF010000051.1:0-3502 GCA_049586115.1 Thermoanaerobaculia bacterium
GGAGAAATGCGCTGCACAGACGATTTGTCATCCTGAGGCTGGCGAAGCGCGCCGAAGGATCTCAAGATGCGTTGCCTTTGCTGAAACCCTTCTTCGGCGCAGCTTGAGATCGTCGACTTGCGCATTCGTTATGCCCAATCAATAAATCGGGAACCGATCGCACAGCGACTTCACATCACTCTTCACCTGCGCGATCACGGCGGCGTCGCCTTTCGCATCGAGAACGCGCGCGATGAATTCGGCGATCGTCTTCATCTCCGGCTCGCGCAGACCGCGCGTGGTCACGGCAGGAGTTCCGATGCGGATCCCCGACGCCACCATCGGCTTCTGCGTGTCAAAGGGAATCGTGTTCTTGTTGACGGTGATGTTCGCCGCCTCCAGGAAATTCTGGCCGTCCTTCCCGGTGATCCCTTTCGAAAAGACGTCGGTCATGAAGAGGTGATTGTCCGTACCGCCGCTGACGATGCGGAATCCGGCGCTGCCGACCGCCTCCGCCAGCGCCTTCGCGTTGCGGATGATCTGCGCCTGATACTCCTTGAACTCCGGCTGCAGCGCTTCGAGAAACGCCACCGCCTTCGCCGCGATGATGTGGACGAGCGGGCCGCCCTGAATGCCGGGAAAGAGCGAGCGGTCAAGGTCCTTCGCATACTCGGCCTTGCAGAGAACGAGTCCGGCGCGCGGTCCGCGCAGCGTCTTGTGCGTCGTCGTCGTCACGAAATCGGCGTATGGCACCGGCGACGGATGCAGTCCCGCCGCGACCAGTCCCGCGATGTGTGCGATGTCTGCCATCATCAGCGAGCCGCTCTTGTCGCAGATCTCGCGAATGCGCTTGAAGTCGATCACGCGCGAATACGCCGACGCGCCGCAGATCACCAGCCGCGGCTTGTGCTCCTCGGCCAGCCGCTCCATCTCGTCGTAGTCGATCAGCTCATCGTCTTTCCTGACGTGATAGGCGACGACGTTGAAGTCGCGCCCCGAGTACGACAGCGGATGGCCGTGCGTGAGATGGCCGCCGTGCGACAGATCCATCCCCATGATCGTGTCGCCCGGCTTGAGGACGGTGAAGTAAACCGCCATGTTGGCCTGCGACCCGGAGTGCGGCTGGACGTTGGCGTGCTCGGCGCCGAAAAGCTTTTTCGCGCGATCGATGGCGATGTTCTCGACGATGTCGGTCGGCCCGCACCCTCCGTAGTACCGCTTGCCCGGATACCCCTCGGCATACTTGTTCGTGAAGACGGAGCCCATGGCGGTAAGCACGGCGCGCGAGACGTGATTCTCGGAGGCGATCAGCTCGAGCGTGTCGTTCTGCCGGTCGGTTTCGAGGCGGATGGCGCCGGCAATCTCCGGGTCGACGTCCGGGAGCGCGCGCTGGAGGAAATCGTGCCCGGTGGCGGCGTTCTGCGGCTCGTGAATCGTCGTAGTCATCGGGCGATCTTACCTGATAATCGCGAGCCGATGACTGCGCGAACGCGGCACATTTCCCTACTCCTCGGCGCTGTTTTGCTCGCGTCCGCCGCGACCTTCGGCTTCTTCTTTTTCCGCGACAACTTCTCGACGCACTACCCGATCAAAGTGCTGTCGGCCGCGGCATTTCGAGCCGGCGAAATCCCCTGGTGGAACTTCGCCGACGGCGGCGGCCAGCCGCTGGCCGGCAACCCGAACACGCTCACGTTCTATCCCGACAACGTTCTCTATCTGCTGCTGCCGGCGCACGTGGCGTTTAACCTCCACTTCCTCCTGCACCTGATCGCGGCCTGGTTCGCGATGCGAGCACTGACGCGATCAAGATTCGGCGCCTCGATGTGGATTCTCTCCGGCGTGGCGATATCGGCGCTGTCGTTCTACAACCTGATCACCGCAATCGCGCTGATCCCGCTCGCGCTCCTCGGCGCCGAACGCCGCAACGCGGTGCAGCTCGGTGTCGCATTCGGCCTGCTCGCGCTGGTAGGGGAGCCGGTGGTCATCGTCGCTACCGCCATCGCTGTTTTGATTCTCTCCGCGCCTCCGCGTCTCCGCGTGATAACGGTCTCCCTTCTCCTGGCAACGGCAATCGCCGCCCCCCAACTCATCGCCTACTCCGAGATCGCCAAAGAAGTCGAACGCGCCCACGGCTACTCAGCCCAAACAGTCCTCAACGCATCGTTCGACCCTCGGCGACTCCTGGAGTTGGTAATCGGTCCCGCAATCCGCATCGATGCCCCACACCTCTTCCCCTCGCTCATCCTCGGCTTGATCGTGATCCCGGCGATCTTCCGCCGCTCCCGCTACACCGTCATCGCCGCGACGATGTTTTTCTTCGCCCTCGGCGCATTTAATCCGCTCGTGCGAATGGTCGTTGAATCGGCGACCGGGCTGCGCGTCGGCCGTTTCCCCGAAAAATTCGCGCTCGTCATGTGCGCCGCGCTGGTCGTCCTCGCCGCGGAGTACATCCGCGAATCCAAGACGCCGCGCATCTGGACCATCGTCACCTTCGCACCGCTGCTCGCGTGGATGCTCTTCACGATTCCGATCGACTGGTTCGCGCCATATCGCGTGACGCCGCAACCCACACGCCGCCTCTTCGCTTCAAGCATCGGCGGCGGACAAAACATCGACCGCGACAACTACCGCGAACGCGCCCGCCGCCTCGAGGCGCTTTTCGGCGCAACCGCCGGACTCGAATACGTCCTCAACCGTTCCGGTGACGGCATGCACTCGCTCCTCAGCCGCATCGCCTCGGAACGCTTCGCCACAACGCACAATCCGAACTGGCTGCGGATCGCTACCGCTCCTCCGTCAATCGTGCCGGTCGCCTACGCCGCGCCGACAATCCCCGACGCCGTTACCATGATCGAAGCCGGCGCTCCCGCCGTCGCGCCGCGGCCATTCACCTCGGCTCCCGGTGCGCGCGTCACCCATGTCACGCGCGATGGTCAAACGATCTCGATCGACGTCGCAACCTCGGCTCCTGCGCGCCTGGCCGTCGACCAGTCCTACTTCCACGCGTGGTCCGCGACCATGGCCGGCCGCGAGCTGCAAACGACGCCGATCAACCTCGATCGCCTCGGCGTAATCGTTCCAGCCACCGGCACCGTCAGACTCACGTTCGGCCGCCACCGAACGGTGGTCGTCATCGCCTGGATTCTCTCGACGCTCACTCTTCTTCTCTCCGCGTCTTCGCGCCTTCGCGTGAAAAAAACTCAATCGCCGCTCCCGCCAGATACAGCGACCCCGCGATGACGACGGATTTGTAATCCGAAGCCAGCGCCCGCTCCATCGCAAGCCGCGGATCCGGTTCGGCAACAGCTCGATCTCCAGCAATTGAAACCAACCGCGACGCCGGCTCCGAGCGCGGCGGATACGGCTCAGTCGCGATGATCGCGTCGAACAGCGGGAACAGCGCCGACGTCACGTCAGCGATGTTCTTGTCGCTCATGATCCCGAAGACGAGCAGCCGCGGAGCGGGAACATGCTCCCCGATAAACGGAACAATCGCTGCGACCGCATGCGCGTTGTGCCCGCC
>JBAVBF010000052.1:0-5943 GCA_049586115.1 Thermoanaerobaculia bacterium
GTCATCTCGTGTTGTCGACGCTGCACACGAACGATGCGCCGTCGACGATCAACCGCCTGATGAACATGGGCATCGAGCCGTTCCTCGTCGCGACGTCGGTGCAGCTCATCGCCGCGCAGCGCCTTGCGCGCCGCGTCTGCTCGAACTGCAAAGAGCCGGTGGAGATGACGCCGCAGGCGCTGATGAACATCGGCTTCAAGAAGGAAGAGGTCGGGACCTTCACCGTCTACAAAGGCCGCGGCTGCGACAAGTGCAACAGCACCGGCTACAAAGGCCGCGTGGCATTGATCGAGGTCATGGCTATCGACGACACGATCCGCGACCTGATCCTCTCCGGCGGCACCGCCATCGACATCAAGAAACGAGCCGCGGAAACCGGCATGATCAGCCTCCGCCGCTCCGGTCTGATCAAGATCAAAGACGGCACCACGACGATCGAGGAGGTCGTTCGGGAGACGATTTTGTGATTGGGGAGTAGGGTGTTGGGAGTGGGGAATGGGAGAAAAACAAACTTCCACACCCCACTCCCAACACCCACGCCCCGGAGAAAATATGCCGGTCACACTTCATCAGCTACTCAAGACCATGGTCGAGCGCGGCGGCTCGGATCTTCACGTCACGACCAACTCCGCACCGCAGATTCGGATCGACGGCAAACTTACGCCGCTCGACATGCCGGTGCTGACGGCGCCCGAGACGAAGCAGCTCGCCTACTCGGTGCTCACCGACGCGCAAAAACATCGTTTCGAAGAAAACCTCGAGCTCGACCTCTCCTTCGGCATCAAAGGCCTGGCCCGCTTCCGCGCGAATATCTTCAACCAGCGCGGCGCCACCGCCGCCGTCTACCGCCAGATTCCCTACGAAATCCTCGGCTTTCGCGAGCTCGGTCTGCCGACGGTCGTCGAGGAGATCTGTAACAAGCCGCGCGGACTGGTCCTCGTCACCGGCCCGACCGGCTCCGGCAAGTCGACGACGCTGGCCGCGATGATCGACAAGATCAATCGCGAGCGGCACGAACACATCATCACCATCGAAGATCCGGTGGAGTTTCTCCATTCGCACAAGAGCTGCATCGTCAACCAGCGCGAGCTGCACGCCGATACGCACTCCTTCGCGAACTCGCTGAAGTCGGCGCTACGCCAGGATCCCGATGTCGTGCTCATCGGCGAGATGCGCGATCTCGAGACCATCGAGTCCGCGCTGCGCATCGCCGAGACGGGCCACCTCACCTTCGGCACCCTGCACACCAACTCCGCGGCGCAGACCATCAACCGCATCGTCGACGTTTTTCCCTCGCATCAACAGCCGCAGATTCGCGCGCAACTGTCGTTCGTGCTCGAAGGAATCCTCTGCCAGGCGCTCCTGCCTCACGCAACCGGCAAGGGCCGCGCGATGGCGATGGAGATCCTCATTCCGAACGCCGCCATCCGCAATCTGATCCGCGAAGACAAGGTCCATCAGATCTATTCGATGATGCAGACCGGCCAGGCCAAATACGGAATGCAGACTTTCAACCAGTCGTTGGCGACGCTGTACTTCAAAAAACAGATCACCCTGCAGACGGCGCTGGCGCGTTCATCCAATCCCGACGAACTGCAGGAGATGATCACGCGCGGTGCCGGCGCGCTCTCGCCACAGGGAACGGCGGCGCCGACCGGCACGCGGCCGCGATCCGTGTAACCTAGTCATTCAACGGAGGAGACGATGCCTACATTCGAATGGAAAGGATCGCGCGCCGGGCAGATGCAGAGCGGCGTTCTCAATGCCGATTCGAAAGAAGCGGCGAATGAGATCCTTCGCCGGCAGCGCATCGAAGCGCCCTCGATCCGCGAGAAAGGGAAGGAGATCGCCTTCCCGAAATTCGGCGGCGGCGTACCGCCCCAGCTCATCGCCATCTTCACCCGCCAGTTCTCCGTCATGATCGACGCGGGCCTGCCGCTGGTGCAGTGCCTCGAAATCCTGGCCGGGCAGCAGGAGAACAAAACCTTCAAGCGCGCGCTGATCCAGATCCGGCAGGACGTCGAGTCGGGCTCCAACCTCGCGGACTCGATGCGCAAGCATCCCAAGATCTTCAACGACCTCTTCACGAACATGGTCGCTGCCGGCGAAGCGGGCGGTATCCTCGACACGATCCTCCAGCGCCTGGCGCAGTACATCGAGAAGTCGGTGAAGCTGAACAGCCAGGTCAAGTCGGCGATGATTTATCCGGTCGCCGTCATCTCCATCGCCTGCATCGTGGTGGCGGTCATTCTCTGGAAAGTCATCCCGGTCTTCGCGGCCCTCTTCAAAGGCCTCGGCGCCGAGCTGCCGATGCCGACGCAGATCGTCATCTGGCTGTCGAACTTCATCGCCGATTTCTGGTGGCTCATCGCTCTCGTCATCGGCGGCACGGTCTACGCGCTGCGCCGTTACCACGAGACCTACAAAGGGAAGCGCGTGCTCGACGGCATCATCCTGAGGATGCCCATTCTCGGCATCCTGATGCGCAAGATCGCCGTGGCGCGTTTCTGCCGCACGCTTTCGACGCTCACTTCGTCGGGCGTTCCCATCCTCGACGGCCTGCAGATCACGGCCCGCACTGCCGGCAACTCGATCATCGAGGACGCGATCATGGCCACGCGTAAGTCGGTCGAAGAGGGCAAGACCATCAGCGAGCCGCTCTCCGATACCGACGTCTTCCCGACCATGGTCGTGCAGATGATCGCCGTCGGCGAACAGACCGGCGCGCTCGATACGATGCTCTCGAAGATCGCCGACTTTTACGAAGACGAAGTCGACACCGCCGTGGCCGGCCTGATGAAACTCCTCGAGCCGGTCCTCATCGCCTTCCTCGGCGTCGCCATCGGCGGCATCGTCATCGCCATGTACATGCCGATGTTCACGCTGATCGGACAGATTGGATAACGACGAGTTCTTGCTGTTAGCTCTGAGGGGCATGTGGCACAGACACTTTTGTCTGTGCTGGTGAGGCTCGGGGTGGCTGAGAGATTTATCAGCGCATCCTGCTTTGCAACTTCAGCCGCTGCATCTTGCACGAGCACAGACAAGAGTGTCTGTGCCACACTTTTGGTTCAGAGCTAGAACGCTACATGCCCTCCGACGCCCGCATGCTCATCGCCATCCGCGTCGTCGTCGTGACGACGCTGCTGCTGGCGGCGCTGATCATTCAATACACCGTCCGCGAACTGCTGCCGATCAACTATCTCTACACCACCGCGGCCATCACGTACGGACTCACGCTCGTCTACATCGGCGTCGGCTACCTGGCGTCGCGAAGAGTCAATCTCATCATTCAGGTGGCGGGCGATCTGGTCGTGGAGACGGTGCTGGTCTACTTCACGGGCGGTCTCGACTCGCCGTTCTCGTTCCTCTACCTCGTCTCGATCATCACCGCCTCGATGCTGCTCTACCGGCGCGGCGGAATCCTGAGCGCCAGCGGCGCCGTGATTCTCTACGGCGTGCTGGGCGACCTGATGCTCTACGGCGTGATCCCGCTGCCCGAGCAATCGTGGTTCGTGCCGACGCCGTGGACGTCGTCGCGGCTGTACCTGAACATGGCCACGAACTTCGCCGGCTTCTACGCGACGGCGTTGCTCACGTCGTATCTGTCGGAGAAGCTGCAGAAGACATCCCAGGAGTTGGACGCGAATCGTCAGAACCTGGCGCAGTTGCGGGCGCTCAATCAGAACGTCGTCGAGTCGATCCCATCGGGATTGATCACGCTCTCACCCGACGGCGTGGCCACGTTCATCAATCCCGCGGGATGTTTCATCCTCCGCCGCGACGCGCACGCGATCATCGGTCGGCCCATTGCGGAACTTGGGTTCTACGAGCCCGGCGAGTGGGATGAGTTTCGCGACACGCTCACCGGCGGCGCGGTCATCCGGCGCGAAAAACACGACGTCGCCATCGGCGACGAGTTGCGCACGATCGGATTCGCAGTCACGCCGCTGAACACGATCGAAGGCGCTGCGTCGGGCTACACGCTCATCTTCCAGGATCTGACCGACATGAAAACGCTCGAGGCGGAACTGCGGCTCAAAGACCGCATGGCCGCCGTCGGCGAGCTTTCGGCCGGCATCGCTCACGAGATCCGCAATCCGCTCGCGGCGATCGCCGGCTCCGTACAAGTGCTCAAGAAGTCGACCGCGCTGAATCCGCAGGAACAGCGGCTGATGTCGATCATCCTCAAGGAGTCGGAGCGCCTCAACAAGTCGATCGCCGACTTTCTCCGCTTCGTGAAGCCGCAGGAAAAACGTCCCGCCGAATTCGACATCGCCGCGAGCCTGGCCGAGACGTTCGACCTCCTCCGCAATTCGCCCGAGTTGACGGCGGGACATGCGATCGAAGACGAGATCGTGCCGCCGTCGTACACGATCATCGGCGACAGCGATCAGATCCGGCAGGTGTTCTGGAACATCGCCCGCAACGCCGTGCAGGCGATGCCGAACGGCGGAACGTTGCGTGTGACCACCGCCCCGGCCGCCGATCACTACAACATCACGTTCAGCGACAACGGCCGCGGCATGAACGACGCCGATCAGCGCCGTCTTTTCCAACCCTTTCGTACGAACTTCCCCACCGGCACCGGCCTCGGCATGGCCATCTCCTACCGCATCGTCCAGGAACACGGCGGCCGCATCGAAGTCACCTCGCACGAAGGCGCAGGAACGTCGATCACCGTGTCGCTGCCGTCGGCGTCGATGCGCAACGCGGTGGCGTGAGCTTGGGGAATTGGGGAGTCGGGAGCGGGGTGTGGGAGAAAGAAACTGCGAAACGCCCTCCCATCCCCCACTCCCTACCCCCCACTCCCATCGTCGCGCAGATACTTCTCCATCAGCGCCGCGTTCTCCAGCATCGCCTGAAGCTGGACCCAATACGCGCGGCCGTACATTGCGGCCGAGGCGGCAAAGAGCGTGATGTGAAGCCAGTGCGGCGTTTTGCCGGAGGCCACTCCGCCGCCCATGATGAACGTCACCATCAGCGCGGCCATCGCGTACATCGCGGTGGGGAACACCTTCATCTTGAACGCCTTCGTCCGCTGCACGACCTCGGCGTCATTGCTCGCGGCGTCCTTGATCTCTTTTCCGGTGCCGATGAAGAAGAACATCGTCATCGATTGCGAGAAGAGGCCGGCGATTACGGTTGCGAGCGCGCAGAAGATGTGCGTTGCGATGTGGCCCGGCGCGGCCGTGAAGCCGAGGATGCCGGTGGCGATGATGCCGACGATGGAGAGGAGCGTGGTGATGAGGAGGAACTGGGCCAAGGGTGCGCGATTATAGGTGCTTGATACACTCCGTTCGTGGCCAACAATTCGTATCGCGATGCCGGCGTGAACATCGATGCGCAGGACGAGGCGTTGCGCGAGGTGCGGCGGATCGCGCGCGGAACGTTTACGCCTCCGGTGATCTCCGACATCGGTTCCTTCGGCGGACTCTTTCGCGCATCATTCGAAGGAATCGAGAAGCCCGTGCTGGTTTCGTCGACGGACGGCGTCGGCACGAAGCTGCGCGTGGCGCAGGCGATGAAGATTCACGACACCGTCGGCTACGACCTCGTTTGCCACTGCGTCAACGACATCCTCGTCCAGGGCGCGCGTCCGTTGTTCTTTCTCGATTACTACGCCACCGGGCGGCTACGGCCGGCGGTGATGACGGACGTGGTGCGTGGGATGGCGCGCGCGTGCAGCGAGAACGGCTGCGCGCTGATCGGCGGCGAGACGGCGGAGATGCCGGGCTTCTATGGCGACGACGACTACGACATCGCCGGGTTCATCGTCGGGGTCGTCGACGAGAAGAACGTGCTGACCGGCAAGGATGTGCGCGAAGGCGACGTCCTGATCGGATTGCCGTCCGCGGGTCTGCATACGAATGGCTACTCGCTGGCGCGGCGGATCTTTTTCGATCAGCTCGGACACGATCATCAGACGATCCTGCCGGAGAT
>JBAVBF010000053.1:0-9421 GCA_049586115.1 Thermoanaerobaculia bacterium
GTCGTGGCTTTGTCGCTGCCGCCTTTGAGGAAGTCGCGGGCGGTGTTGAGGTACTCCTCGACGTCGACGTTCTGCATCGACGTCTTCAGGTTGTTGACCATCTCGTCGCTGATGCCGAGTTTGCCGAGGAACTGCTCCAGACCGCTGTTGGTCGAGGCGTTCTTCGACTGGCCGCAGGTCGGGCAGTAGCCGCTCGACGCCGAGGCCATCGTGCCGGTCCCGCCGGTCGAGGTCGGAGTCGTACCTTTGTCGAAACCGCTGGTGCTGCCAAATCCTGTATTGCCCATCGGGGTATCCATCGTTTTGTTTCCTCCTGTTACGGTTTTTCGGATGACGCGCGCTGCTCGCCCGGTTCGTAGCTGCGGCCGTGCGTGCCGATGCGGGTGTCGCCCGATCTGTTAGTGAAGTGATCCTCGTCCTGCCAGCGGTCGGCTGCTCCGATCGGCATCTCCTGATCGAGTTGCTGATCGCCGCCGTCGCTGCGGAACGAAGTTTTGAGGCTCGTCTGCTTCGGCGAGTAAGTGCTCGCGATTAGATCGAGCGGAACGTCGGTGCGGAGCTCTTTCCGGCGCGCCGTGGAAGTTTGTGGCTTGGCGGCGATCTTCTTTTTGGCCGCCTCAGCCTTTTTCGCGGAGCGCTTGCGGGGATCGAGCTTCGCGGTCAGTTTTCGCGCGGTCCGGGCGATGGCGCCTCCGGCGTTGCGAACGACCGATTTTGCTTTTCGTGGCATCTGCTTTTCCTTTCGTAATTCGCAGTGGTTTCACGAAGAGCTAGTGCAAGACAGGCGCCGTGATCGCGCGTTCGCGGCGCTATTTTTTGTACGTGACGCGCCAGATTTTTTCGCCGCCGTCATCTGAGATCAGCAGCGATCCATCGCCGAGCACGAGCAGTCCGACGGGCCGGCCCCAGACCGAGCGCTGCGACTCCGATGGCATCCAGCCCGCCACGAAATCGTCGTATCCGCCGGTCGGCTTTCCGCCGCTCATCGGGATGCTGATGACTTTGTAGCCGGTGCGGTTGGCGCGGTTCCACGATCCGTGCAGTGCGACGAAGGCGCGGCCGCGGTATTGCGCCGGAAACATTGCGCCCTCGTAAAACGCGATGCCGAGCGGCGCCGAATGCGACTGGATCGGAACCGAGGGCGGGATAGTTTTCCTGACGAGGTCGGGATGCTCGCCGGCGCGGCGCGGGTCCTCGTTCGGCCCGAGGTAGGCGTAAGGCCAGCCGTAGAATGCGCCGGGTTGGACGGCGGTCGCGTAGTCGGGAACGAGCTCGTCGCCGAGTCCGTCGCGTTCGTTGACGGCGGTCCAGAGCGCGCCGGTGGCCGGCTCCCACGCCATCCCGACCGGATTGCGCAGACCGCTGGCGAAAATGCGCTTGCCGCTGCCGTCGGGATTGAATTCGACGATGGCCGCGCGCTCGGGCGGCTCGCCGGAGCTGACGTTCGAGCGCGATCCGATCGAGACGTACATCTTCGTCCCGGCCTTGTTGAACACGACGCCGCGCGTCGAATGGCCGCCGGACGGCAGCGTCGCGAGTTGCTCCGGCTTCGCGTTCGAAACCGTCTGTCCCGGCGTGTACGGCAGGCGGACCACGGCGCCTTCGTTGCCGATGTACAGCCACTTCCCGTGAAAGGCGAGGCCGTAGGGATCATCGAGTCCGCTGGCAAACGTGAAGCGTTGCTCGGCCACGCCGTCGTGATTTGCGTCGCGCAGGATGGTGATCTTCCCTTCGCCTGGCTCGGAAAGAATCACGTCGCCGTTCGGTGCGAGAAGCATCGCGCGCGGATCGCCGAGCTTGTCGGCGAAAAGCGAGATGTGGAACCCCGGCGGCGCGTGCAGCGTCGCATTGGCGGGCGGTGCGCCGACCGAGGGAGGATTGCCGGAGGATGGCGTGGCGTACGGCTTCGGCAATTGATCGATGCGAATCTGATGATGCTGCAGCAGCGGATCATTGGCGACAGCGACCGTTGCCGGCATCTGTCCGGAAGCGCGCGAGCAGGCGAGAGCGATTGCGGAAGTGATTGCAGAGATGATGACGAAGCGGCGGTTCATGCAAGAAGTGTAGGCAACGACGAGCGCGGAATCCCATGCACGCCCGCGACATTCACATGCCCGTGACGAAAGAGAAATGGCAGTTCGATGGCGTGGTGCGCCTCACGCGGATCGGCACGTCGTTCGTCATCTTCACCGTCGTCATCGGATTCGCGGCCATCAACACCGGCAACAACGCGCTCTACATCGGCCTCTCGTTGATGCTCGGTTGCCTGCTCCTCTCCGGCGTCGCTTCGAAGGACGGACTGAAGCAACTCGTGGTCGAGTTCGATGGCGTCGACGAAGCGTGGGCGATGCGGCCGGCGCATGGACGCCTGCGCATCCGCAACCGCTCCCGCATCTGGAACGTGCGGGACGTGATCATCACCTCGGAAGAGTTGGCCGCACCGCTTTCGCTCCCGCTCGTCAAGCGCCGCGAGGTGATCATCGTCCACGCGATGTTCTCCTTCCGCCGCCGCGGTCTGACGCAGCTCACCCGCGTCGATCTCTACACGCGTTTTCCATTCGGATTTTTTCTGAAGAAACGCCGCCCGCGCATCACCGGCGACGTCGTGGTCTTTCCGCGGCTCCTCGGCGACGACATTCCGCGCGATCGCTTCCGTCCCAATCGCGGCGATCTGCAATCCGCGAATCGCATCGGCGGCGGCACGGACATTCACTCCTTCCGCGATTACGTTCGCGGAGATTCGCTGCGCCGCGTCCATTGGAAAAAGTCCGCATCCCTCGGCCTCTGGATCATCAAACAGACCGAGGTCGAGACGGGGAGGTCGGTGCACATCGTCGTCGATCCGTGCCGGCCGCCGGCGGTGAGCGAGGAATCGTTCGAGGAGATGATCAGCGAGGCCGCGACCTTTCTCGATGACGCGCTGAAAAGCGGGTTGGAGGTGGTGTTCTCGATCCCGCAGGTCACGCTGCGCTCCGACCGCGAGGGCGCCGCATCGATGTTCCGCGCGCTGGCCTTGCTCGACGCTACTCGTGAGCCGATCGCGCAAGCGGTGGATCGCGACAGCGTGATCTTTTCGGTCGCTCCGGGAGTCGGGAGTCGCGAGTCGGGGGTCGGAGCATGATCGCAGCCGTACCCGTCTCCGACACCCGACACCCGACACCCGACACCCGGAAATTCGAGCTCGAGCTGCTTTTGCTGACCATCTTCGCGGCGCTGCCGCTGTACGCGACGCAGGCGATCTCCGCGCCGCCGTTGCTGGCGTTCCACGCCGTCATGATCGCCGTCGCGCTGCGCGTGGCATCGGGAAGGTCGCCGGAAATCATCCCGGCGAAGGTGATGCGCGCGCTGGCCATCGCCTACGTCCCGTTCTACATCATCGATGCCGCGATGATCTCGCGCAGCGCCATCGCCGCATCGACACATCTCGTCCTCTTCATCGCCGCCTACCAGCCGATCGAATCGGCGAAAACGCGCAACATTGCGCAACGCCTGCTCACGGCGTCGCTGATCTTCACGGCCGGCGTGGCCACGTCGACGCACATCGCCATCCTGCCGTTCATCGTCATCTTCGGATTTTTACTGCTGCGGCAACTCATGCATCTCAGCCACGAAGAAACCGCGGCGATGACCAGCGTGAGCACCGCCGAGCCTCCGTCCGGCCGCGCGGCATCGTTCTACGTCATCGGCGCGCTTGTCATCGGTGCCTGCCTTTTCCCGTTCATGCCGCGCGTCCGCAATCCGCTCTTGCCGGGTATGACCGGGCCGTTGAGCAACGCCACGACGGGTCTGAGCGACTCGATCAACCTCAACGAAACGCGCTCGATCAGCAGCGACGCCACGGTGGTCAGCCGCGTCTGGATGGGGCAGGAGACGATTCCATTTTTCACGCCGCTGCGGTTGAAGGGGACGATCTACGAACGCTTTGCCAACAACACCTGGATTCAGGGGCGGCGCGATTTCATCCCGCTCGACGGCAGCGACGGCACGACCCGCGTGGCGCGTCCCGGCGGCTTCACGCGCAAGGCCAGCGTGCAGCAGCGTTTTCTGATCGGGAGCCGGCTCTTTCTGCCGGTCGGGACGTACGAGGTCAGCGGCGCCGGTCAACTTTCCGAGGGGCCGACGCGCGATGTGTTCACCGTGTGGAGCTCGCATCGCGACACGATCGCGTACGACGTGGCGCTCGCGCGCGACACCGCGCCGCGGCGCCCGCAGAAAATCACCATCTCGGATTATCCCGTGACGCCGGCAGTGCGAGCGATGGCGCAACAGATCGCCGGCTCGGAGACCGATCCGATGCGGCAAGCGGGCGCGATCGAGGCGTACCTGGCGCGCCGCTTCCGCTACGTCGCCGATCCGTCGACGATCGGCCGCACGATGACCGTCGATCAGTTTCTGCTCCAGGAGCACCGCGGCCATTGCGAATACTTCGCGGCCGGCATGGTGGCGCTGATGACGGCACTCAACGTGCCGGCGCGCATCGTCGGCGGTTTCTACGGCGGCACGCTCAATCCGCTTACCGGCTACTTCATCGTCCGCCGCGAGGACGCGCATGCGTGGGTGGAGGTGTGGGACGGCAAGTCTTGGCAGACCTTCGATCCGACGCCGGCGTCGCTCCGTCCCGGCAACACGCACGAAGGTCTGTTGCGCGTTTACGCTCTGGCGGCAGCTGATTCGATCAACTATTTCTGGGATCGCCACATCCTCACCTACGGCCTCGGCGATCAACTTTCGTTGGCGCTCGCGCTGATCGACCGGTTCCGTGCCGCGAGCACCGCTGTGACGTCATCGATTCACACGACCG
Organism: Thermoanaerobaculia bacterium; assembly: GCA_049586115.1. GTDB lineage: Bacteria > Acidobacteriota > Thermoanaerobaculia > Gp7-AA8 > Gp7-AA8 > JADGNZ01. The sequence continues at coordinate 4,802 of JBAVBF010000053.1, forward strand.
CGTTGCGAACCTACCTGTCGCTGCTGACCGCGCTCGCCGTTGCAGGCGCGCTGATCGTGATGCTGACGCGCCGCCGCCGTTCGCTCTTCGATCTCCTCGCGTCGCATCTCCACCGCCTCGGCATCGAAGTCGGCGCATCGATGACGATGCACGAGGCGCTGAACAGACTGCGAATCACGAATCCCGCCGCAGCCGCGGAGCTCGCGCCGCTCATCGCGATGTACGAGGCGGAACGGTTTTCAGGGAAGGTGGAGCGGGGGAGAGTGCGACGGATTCGCGCGGCTCTGGCCGCATCAACGTCGCGGGCTGGCCATTAACTCGATCATCTCGCGCACCGCGCGATCGAGTCCCACCAGCGCCGCGCGCGCCACGATGGAGTGTCCGATGTTCAGCTCCTCGATGTCCGCGAGCGCGGCGATGCCGTCGATGTTGCGGTAATCCAATCCGTGTCCGGCAGCGACGGCAAGCCCCATCTTTCGCGCCGCCTTCGCCGCGGTAGCAACCTTCTCCAGTTCGGCGCTCCAGCCACTCCCGCGCTTCCACGCCTCGGCGTACTTGCCGGTATTGATCTCGACGCGCGGCGCCTTCAGTTTCTGGCACTGACGCAATTGCTCCAGATCGGGATCGACGAAGATCGAGACGTCGATGCTCGCATCGATCAGTTGCCGGATCGTCTTGTCGATATTGCTCGAGTGCAGCACGACGTCCAGGCCGCCCTCAGTCGTCAACTCGTCGCGCCGCTCCGGCACCAGCGTGACCTGATGCGGCTTCACGGTCTGCGCGACCCGAACCATCTCCGGCGATGCGGCCATCTCGACGTTGAGATGGGTGGACACAGTCCGCTTCAGAACCTCCACATCGCGATCCTGCATGTGCCGCCGGTCGCCGCGCAGATGAACCGTGATTCCCTGCGCGCCGGCCAGCTCGCAGATGACCGCGGCCGCAATCGGATCCGGCTCATCGCTCTTCCGAGCTTCGCGGATGGTGGCGATGTGATCGATGTTGACGGCGAGACGCATGCGCGAAGGGTAGCAGAGAGACGTTGCAGCATCAGCCGTTCTGACGGCTGTTCGCGCGCCGCTCTTCCTCGTCGCGGCGCTGCTGATACTGCATTGCTTTAACGGCGAGAATCCAGAGTGTAAAGAGGAAGCCGCTGAAGGCGAAGAGCATCACCAAAGGGATGTTTTCAGGATTCATCGGTTCGCTCCTTTCTTCTCGATTACTGCCTCAAGAACACGGCAAAGGCCCAAACCGTTGCCGTGACGATCGTGTTCTTGATGCTCCATGCCCACGAGAAGTGACTCGTCTGGACGATGATATCGAGATTGGCAAACACGAACCACAGCAGCGCGATTTCGCGAAGACCTTCTGCAATTCGATCCGCGATCGTCCGTGTCGATAGATGTCCGTCGAGCCAGTTGAAAAACGTTCCTGCGTTCTTGTACTTCATCGGTCCCGCCGAGGATCCCTCGGTGTGTACAAAACACCGAGGAATCCTCTCGCTGCTGAGGATGCAAATCAAAGAAATCCACGCCGCGTAGAACGCTGGCGTTCCCAGGCTGGAAGGCGCGCGAACTTCGATGCGTTAACCGCTCGGCAATGCTCTACCGCTTCGACAACATCGAGAAATCGTATGGCCCGCATGACATCGTCAAGGGCGCTACGTGGCAGCACAATCCGGGCGAGAAGGTCGGCCTCGTCGGCCGCAATGGCGCGGGGAAGACGACCCTTTTCCGGCTGCTGTTGAAGCAGGAAGACACCGATCACGGGCAGGTCCTGCGCGCCTCGGGGCTGACCATCGGTCACGTCGGCCAGCATCTCGACGCCGAGCCGGGGATGTCGCTGTTCGACTACGTCGAGACGGCGTTCGCGAACGTGCTGGCCATCGAGCAGAAGATGCGCGCGATCGAGCATGACCTCGCCGACGCCACGAAGAGCGCGGCCCAACACGAGAAGGTGCTGGAAAAATACGCGGTCCTGCAGCATGACTACGAACACGCCGACGGCTACACGCTGCACGCCGAGGTGGAGCGCGTGCTGACGGGAGTCGGGTTTGCGAAGAGCGAGTGGGAGCGGCCCATCGCCGCGTTCAGCGGCGGCCAGCAGAACCGGGCCATGCTCGCGCGCGTGCTGCTGACGGACGTCGATCTGCTGCTGCTCGACGAGCCGACCAATCATCTCGATCTGGCCGGGATCGAGTTCCTCGAAGAGTTTCTGCAGTCGTTCAAGGGCAGCTATCTGCTCATCTCGCATGACCGCACGTTTCTGAACCGTACCGTCGACAAGATCGTCGAGCTGGCGCACGGCAAGCTGATCGAGTATCCCGGCAACTACGAGCGCTTCCTCGAGCTGCGGACCGAGCGGATGGAGAAGATGGCCGCCGACTACGAGCAGCAGCAGGAGTTCATCGACAAGACCAAGGACTTCATCCGGCGCAATCTGGCCGGCCAGAAGACGAAGCAGGCCAAGTCGCGCCGGAAGATGCTGGCGAAGATCGATGAGGTCGAACGGCCGGAGACCGACGAAACGCTCGCGAACTTCAAGCTTGAAGCCGGTCCGCGCTCGGGCGCGATCGCGATGACCGCGGATCGCGTCACGGCCGGCTACGGCGAGAAGGCGGTCGTGAGCAATCTGTCCATGACCATCCGCCGCGGTGAGCGCTACGCCATCATCGGTCCGAACGGTTCGGGAAAATCGACGCTGTTGAAGACCTTCGCCGGACGCCTGCAACCGCTCGCGGGCAACGTGACCTACGGCCACAATGTGCAGGTCGGCTACTACGACCAAACCCTCGGCGACCTGAATCCTGCCGGCAACGTGATCGACGAGGTATGGAACCTCGATCATTCGCAAACGGAAGAACAGGTGCGCAGCTATCTCGCGCAGTTTTCGTTTTTCGATGACGACGTGTTCAAGAAAACGCGCGACCTCTCCGGCGGCGAAAAGGGGCGGCTCGCGCTGGCGAAGATCATCTACACCGGCGGCAACGTCATGCTGCTCGACGAGCCGACGAACCATCTCGACGTCTACACGCGCGAGGCGCTGGAAGAAGCTCTGGAGCGGTTCACCGGCGCGCTGATCGTCGTGTCGCACGACCGCTACTTCATCGATCGCGTCGTCGAGCATGTGATCCTCGTCGAGGATGGGACGGCCGATGTTTTCGCCGGCAACTACAGCGATTATGCGGAGCGGTTGAAGAGCGGGGTTGCGGTTCCGCGTCCCGCGCCGGTCATCCAGCCTGTGACGTCTGAACCGGCGCCGTCAAAACCGCCGCAGCCGAAAGGCGATCGTTCCGAACAGAAGAAGCGCGACAAGCGCCTCAGGAAAATCGACGAGGAGATTGCCGATCTCGAATCGCGCATCGCCTCGGCGGAACGCGAGCGGGAGCGGAACGATCTCCTGCTCTGTTCCGAGGAGGTGTTTCGCGATGGAGAGCGCAGCAGGAAAATCCAGTCGCAGAACGCCGACCTGAAGGCGATGGTCGAGCTGCTGTACGGGAAGTGGGAAGCGCTGGCGAAAGAGAAGGAAGAGGTCGAGAGCACGGCCGTGTAGTTGCGGTAGGCTCGCGCGATGCCAGCCAAACACTCCGCATCCATCATCGCCATCGGCTCCGAGATGCTCGGGCCGACGCGCGTCGACACGAACTCGCTCAAAGTCACTGCCGCATTCGAATCGTTCGGAATCGGCCTCGTGCGCAAAAGCGTGGTCGGCGATACACAGGATCAACTCGTCGACGAGATCCGCCACTCGCTGGCGCACTCGGACATCCTCATCACCTCGGGTGGACTCGGTCCGACGGAGGACGACATGACGCGCGAAGCGCTGGCCGAGGCGCTCGGTCTGACGATGGAAGTCGACGCGGGCATCATCGACCGGCTAGAGAAACGTTTCGCGGCGCGCGGCTGGACGATGCCGGAGGTCAACAAGCGGCAGGCGAATGTGTTCGTTGGACAAACGACGCTGACGAACGAACGCGGCACCGCGCCCGGATTCCATATCGAGCGGGACGGCAAACACGTCTGGGTTTTTCCCGGCGTGCCGCATGAGCTCGAATGGATGGTGGCGACCTACCTGACGCCGTGGCTGGCGTCGATCACCGGCGGGCAGTCGCGGTTCCGGCGCGTGCTGAAGATTGCCGGGATGACGGAGTCGGGCGTCGAGGAGCGGCTCAAGCCGTACTACGCCGCGCACCCGGAGCCGCTGACGATCCTGGCGACGAGCGGGCAGACGGAGTTGCACCTCGCGGCGGACGGCGCCGAATCCGAGGCCTTAGCGATCATCGCCGCACGCGAGGGTGAACTGCGCGAACTGTTCGCGCACAAAATCTTCGGAGCCGATGACGACACGCTCGAAGCGGTCGTTGGCCGCATCCTCACCGAGCGCGGCGAAACGGTGGCGACCGCGGAGTCGTGCACCGGCGGACTTCTGGCCTCACGCATCACCGACGTTCCCGGCAGCTCGGCGTACTTCATGGGCGGCGCGGTTTGCTACACCGCGGCGGCGAAGACCGATCTCGCCGGCGTCGATCCCGCGCTCATCGCCGAGCATGGCGAAGTCTCCGAACCGGTCGCCATCGCCCTCGCCCGCGGCGCGCGTCGCCGCTTCGGCACGACGTACGGC
>JBAVBF010000054.1:0-13287 GCA_049586115.1 Thermoanaerobaculia bacterium
GTTTTTGAAATCGTAGGTCACGACCGGCACGGCTTCAATTTTCTCGAGGATGTTGGGAACCGCGACCGGCTCGATGTTCTCTTTGAACGTCCGCGAGGAAGCGACTGTGAATTGCGTCGATCCTGCATTGATGCTCGACGTGGTAGCGCCATTCGCGATGACGAGCTGCGATCCCGGGCTTGCCGTTCCGATGCCGACGTTGCCGTTATCCAGAATCGAAGCGCGCGTAGCGGCGTTCGTTGAATCGCGAAACACCACGCCGCCTCCGACGCCCTTCAGGATCAACGTGTTGTTGCTATCGAGTCCGGCGACGTCGCCGGCAGTTCCGTCGGCTTTGTTGAACTGGAGTCCGAAGGCGTTGTTGACGCGCGCGCGGACCGTTCCGACGACGTCGAGCTGCGTGGTGGGCGAGGCTGTGCCGACACCGACCTGGCCGCTGGCGTTGATGTCGATCGAGCTGGTCGGCGCGCCGGGGCGAATGCGGAACGGCAGGCGCGAGCCGCCCGTCACGTCGCGGACGAACCAGTTGGCTTCGTTGCCGCCAATGTCCCAGGTCTGGGCGGTGAAGCCGCCGGCGTTGGTTTGTTCCTGCCGGATCGCCGGCGTGTTGCTCGTGCTGATGTGGACATCGAGGACCGGTGTGGCGGTGCGCAGGCCAAGGCGGCCGGTGCTGTCGACGAAGACGGAGTTCGTCGGCGCGGAACCTGTGACCGTGAAAGGAACCGTGGCGGCGGTGATGTCTTCGATCGAGAACTTGTTCGCGCCGCCGCTGGCGGAGTCGTTCGCCGTCAGCTGCCAATCGTGGTTCGGGAAGCCGGTCCCCGTGCTCGTGTCGTCGAACTTGATGCGGTTATTGTTCTCCTTCAAGCGAATCGTGTCGAAGCCGAACGACTCATTGACGACGCAATCCAGGCCGACGCAAAGGCTGCCTTGGATGATCACATCATCGGCCTGAACGATGTCGAGGGCGCGCACTGGCGCGTTGTGGACCGCCTGCGCGCTCACCGTGCCACTGCCGCTCTTTGAGAGGGGCGATATCGAGCCTGGAGCGGAGGGCTCAGTAGCGTCGGACGGGACGAGCGAACCGTTCAGGATGGTGAAGGCGCCGGACTGCGAGGCAACCTCTTTCATTCCTGCTGCAGTGCGGATGCGGTCGAGAGCGGCGTCGTCCCCGTTCTCGCGGGCGGCCGCGAGCTGCGCGCGGACGCTGTCGGAGACGCGCGGTGCGAGACGCAGTTCATACATGTACGAACCATCCGGCAGCGTTGCGCCGATGTCCCGGAGCCGAAGCGAGATGCTGCGCGCTGAGGAAAACTGGTGCGAATACTGGAAGTTATTCGGACCGCTGATCGTCAGCGTAGCGCTCTCGTTGTCGGAGCCGATCTGGATCGAAAGTCCAGCGGCATTTGCCGTCATGCGGCCGACGGGCTCGGAGCCTTGCGTCGCCGCGAACAGCGTGGGAACGATCAACAGCATCGTGATGGAGAGGGAGAGTAAAACCCGGGACCGGACGTGGGCACTCATAGATTCGCCTCCTGTGTTTGCGTCACGGACGTCTCCGCCGGGATGGTCAGCGTCGTCCGGGATGCGTTACCGAAATTGGATTGGAACAAAATAGTCTTTCCTCGACCGATCGGCAACATCCTGAAGGACAGATTTCGAAATCTTCTCGGCGTCTGAGAGGAAGTCCGTTCTGACGGGCGTGTTTCTCTACCGCCAGTAGCGCCGTCGATTACTCCCACTCAATTGTGCTGGGCGGCTTCGAGGAGATGTCGTAAACCACGCGGTTGATCCCGCGGACCTCGTTGACGATGCGGCGGCCGATGCGGTCGAGCAGATCGTGAGGCATCCGGTACCAGTCGGCGGTCATGAAGTCGGTCGTGGAGACCGCGCGGACCGCGACCACGTTCTCGTACGTTCGCTCGTCGCCCATGACGCCGACGCTGCGCACCGGCAGAAGCACCGCAAATGCCTGCGCGATCTCGCGATAGAGGCCGGCGCGCCGGATCTCATCGATCACGATCTCGTCGGCATTCTGGAGGATGGCCACACGCTCCGCGTTGACTTCGCCGAGGATGCGCACGGCCAAACCGGGGCCGGGGAAGGGATGGCGCCAGACGAATTCTTCTTCCAGCCCGAGCTCGACGCCGAGCTGGCGGACTTCATCTTTGAACAGCTCGCGTACCGGCTCGATGAGCTGGAGGCCCATTTTCTCCGGCAGCCCGCCGACGTTGTGATGCGTCTTGATGACCGCGGACGGCCCTTTGATCGAAACCGATTCGATGACGTCGGGATAGAGCGTGCCCTGCACGAGAAATTCGGCGCCGTCGATCCGCTTCGCTTCCTCTTCGAAGATGGCGATGAACTCGTTGCCGATCCTCTTCCGCTTCGTCTCGGGATCTTCGACGCCGGCCAGCTTGTCGTAAAAACGCTGGCGGCCGTCGACGGCGATGATGTGCATGCCGAGACCTTCGGAGAGGCGCGACATGACCTGGGTCGCTTCGTTCTTTCGGAGCACGCCGTTGTCGACGAAGATCGCCGTGAGCTGATCACCGATCGCCTCGGCCACAAGGAGCGCCGCGACCGAGGAGTCGACTCCGCCGCTGACGGCAGCGATGACATTGCGGTCACCGACGGTGGCGCGGATTTCGTCGACTTTGCGCTTTCGATAATCCCCGAGGTCCCACGACGGCGTGCAGTGGGCGATGTCGAACAGAAAGTTCCGCAGGATCGATGTTCCCGCTTCGCTGTGCGTTACCTCGGGATGAAACTGAATGCCGAAACACTGCCGTTCGATGTTCTCGAAGGCGGCGATCGGGGCATTCGTCGAGGAGGCGGTGGTTCGGAAGCCGGAAGGCGCTCGCAGGATTTTGTCGCCGTGACTCGCCCACACGCGTTGATGCGTGGGCGTACCGGCGAAGAGCGGCGAGTCGGCCGCGGTGACGTCGATTTCGGCGCGGCCGTACTCCCGCTCGGACGACGCCTCGACCTTGCCGTCGAGCAGATACGCGGTGAGCTGCATGCCGTAGCAGATGCCGAGGATCGGGACGCCGAGATCGAAGACGTCCTTCGAACAGATCGGCGCTGACTCGGCATACACGGACTGCGGACCGCCGGAGAAGATGATCGCTTTCGGATTCAGCGCGCGGAGCTTGTCTATCGTTGAATCGAACGGAAGGACGACCGAGTAGACGCGTTGTTCGCGGATGCGGCGGGCGATGAGCTGCGTGTACTGCGAACCGAAATCGAGGACGAGAACGGTCTCGGACACTACAGAAGGTTCCGCAGTTCTTTGCCGGGTTTGAAGCGGATCGTGTTGCCGGGCGGGATCTTCACTTCGACGCCCGTTTTCGGGTTGCGTCCGATCCCTTTCTTGCGCTGCTTGACCTGGAAAACGCCGAAGCCGCGGAGCTCGATGCGCTGCCCGCGCGCGAGCGCGTTGCGCAATCCTTCGATCACGGTGTCGACCGCCTGGGCCGCCTTGACGCGCGAAATTTCGGATGTTTCCGCGACCTTGTTGACGATGTCCGCTTTGATCATGGCGGCGGATTATAACCTCTTCCGAATGAGCGACACGCAGCGGCATCGCATCGACAATTGGCTCAAGCACGTCTGCCTCTTCAAGCACCGCACGGAGGCGACGGACGCCTGCCGCGGCGGCCGCGTGAAGGTGAACGGCCAGCGCGTGAAACCGGCCGCTCCGGTGCGCGAAGAGGACGTAATCGAGTTCTACTCCGGCGAGACGTTCCGGCGCGTCGTTGTAAAGAGTGTTCCGGACGGCCAGCAGGCGAAGGAAGTCGCGCGGACGATGTACGTCGACGAGACGCCGGTGCAGCCGAAGTTCGATACGGGCGGCACGGTCTATCGCGACCGCGGCACCGGCCGGCCGACGAAACGCGAGCGCCGCGAGGCCGAGCGTTTCAAGAACGTGCCGCGATGATGCGGGCGATTCCTTCGTTGAAGATTTCCGGCTCCGTCAGCAGCGAAACGACGATGTAGCCGTCGGCGTCGAAATCGAAAAAGTATCCGGGATGAACGACGACGCCGTGCTCCTCGATGAGCCGCAACGCAAGCGCTTCGTCGGATTCGATGCGCGGAACGCGGATGATCGCCGACCAGCCGCCTTCGACCGGCAGTACGGACGCGGATGGATCGTTCGCGATCGCGGTTTTCAGCGACGCGAGATTCGTTGACGTGCGCGCTCGAATCGCCACGCGGATACGCGGCGCAATCGCCAGCAACTCCGGCAACGCCACCTGCACCGGCGTCGCGACGGAGAGGAAGTTGTCGACGATTAGCTCCAACGCTTCGACCGCTTCGGACTTGCCGGGACCACTGACGCGAATCCATCCGAGTTTGTAGTGCGGCAGGCCGGCGGATTTCGAGAGTCCGCCGAGGGTGAAGGTGAGGACGTCATCGCGGACGAAGGAAGGCGCGATGTCGCCGAACGCAAACGGATGAAAGACTTCGTCGGAGATCACCGGCAGGCCGAACTCCGCGATCGCCTCCTGTTCCGCGGCAATGACGTAGGAGCCGGTGGGATTGTTCGGATTGACGACGAGGATGGCGCGCGTGCGATCAGTCAACGCGTCGTGGATCCGGCCGGGATCGACCTCCCATCGTCTGTGAAACTCGAGCGGGAAGTAGTGCAACTCGATCAGTTCCAATGCGGCGAGATGCTCCAGGAGCGGATAGGAAGGTTTCGCCGTCAGTACTGCATCGCCTGGATCACACAGCAGTTTGAAGAGAAACGAGTAGGCCTCGCTCGTCGACGCGGTGATGACGACGTCGGCGGCATCGCACGCCAGTTCGCGCGCAACCGCCTCGCGCGCGGACGCGATCCCGAGCGGCTGCGGATCGTACGCCGCTCTCGCCGCGCGACCCACGACCTCGGCCAGTTCGTCGAGCGGATAGGCAAGTCCGGCCTTGGTCGGATTGGAGTTGGTGAGGTCGAGCAACGCTCCGCGATACGCCTGACGCGCAAGCGTGAGCCGGTTGACGGCGGCATTCCATTCGGCGCGCTTGGAGAACATGGGAGCGGACGCTATCGCAGTTCTTGAATGCCGGAGACGACGGCGATTTTGTCATCCAGAGCCGCCGGAGCTGCGCAGGCGAAGCCGTAGCGGCGTAGGACGGCGAAGGAACTCAAGATGCGCGACCCGCGTTGAATCCCACGTTGTATCGGCCGGAGTTGGGAAGCTTGAGATCCTTCGCCGTCCTACGCCATTTCCGCGCTTCGCGCTCCATGGCTTCGGCGGCTCTGGATGACAACCGTCACCTCACCAGCCGCCCGCGGTTCAATTCGATCGTTTGTCCGGCGATGCGCGACAACTCCTCGCGGTCGTGCGTCACGTATAGCATTGGCACGGCAAAGTGGTCGTGCAGTTCTTCGAGGTAGCCTCGGATGCGCGATTGCAGCGGACGATCGATGCCGGCCAGCGGCTCGTCGAGGAGCAGCAGACGTGGCGAGGACATCAACGCGCGAGCCAGTGCAATCCGTTTCTGTTCGCCGCCGGAAAGGCTGGTGACGCGGCGCTGCAGAAGCGTGTTGATCTCCAGCAGGTCGAGGATGTTCGTTTGCAGCGTTGCGCGCGCGCCGTAGCGAATGTTCTGTTCGACGCTGAGGTGCGGAAAGAGCGCGTTGTCCTGCGGGACGTAGCCAATCCGGCGATCGCGCGGTGGAACGTGCACGTGCGCGGCCGCATCGTCGACAACGTCGTCATCGAACGCGATTCTGCCGGTTTCCGGCCGCCGCAGTCCTGCGATGAGATCGAGCAGTGATGTCTTGCCCGCTCCCGACGGACCGACGATTCCGACCAGCGGCGCTGTCAGCTCCACGGTCAGCGCGAGCTCGAATTCAGCCAGCGGAAGCCGGACGTCGTCGATCGTGATCTTCATGCGCGGCGCCGCGGCCGGAGGAGCGTTTCGCTCGTCCACAACGCCGCGAAGGCGATGATCGCGGAGAGCGCAACCATCCGGTAGGCCGAGCTGTCGTGGCCGAGTTGGACGCGTTCGTAAATCGTGAGCGCGATCGTTCGCGTGCGGCCCGGAATGTCGCCGGCCACGAGGATCGTCGCTCCGAATTCGCCGACCGCGCGCGCAAACGCCAGAACGACGCCGCCCGCAACGCCGCGCCGCGCCAGCGGCAGCGTGATCGTGAAGAAAACCCGCACCGGCGATGCTCCCAGCGTCTCCGCGATCTGTTCGAGCCTCGGGTTAACTTCTTCGAACGCAGTCCTCGCGGCGCGCAGCAGAAGCGGAATCGACATCACCATCATCGCCAGCACGACCGCCTTCCACGTGAAGACGACGTCGATGCCGATGCGATCGAGAAAACTGCCCAGCACCCGGCGGCGTCCGAAGGTCTGGAGCAGGAGCAGGCCGGTGGCCACAGGCGGCATCACGATCGGTAGCGTGACCAGCGTTTCGATGAGCGATTTCCCCGGCCAGCTGCGGCGCGCCAGAAGCCATCCGAGGAGGAGGCCGGGCGGCAGAATGAGGAGAGTGGCCGTGGCGGCCATCTCCAGCGTGAACGCCGCGATCCGCCACTCCTCCGCCGTCATTTGATGATGAAACCGTACTTGCGGAAGATCTCCTGCGCCGGCGGCGACTGGAGGAAGTCGATGAAGCGTTGCGCGGCCGGCTTCTGTTTCGAATCGCCGACGATCGCCACCGGATACGAAATCTTCGGGCCTTCCGCGATCGGCACTTCGAAGGCGATGTGCACCGAGCGCGAGATCAGCGCGTCGGTGCGATAGACGATCCCGGTCTGCACATTTCCCGACTCGACCGCGGCCAGCGCGGCGCGGACGTTTTCCGTCGGAATGATCTTGTCCTTGATGCGATCCCAGACGTGAAGCTTGCGCAGATACTCCTTCGCGTAGATGCCGGCGGGAACGCTCTGCGGCTCGGCCACGGCGATGTTGGAGATGGCATCGTCGGCGAGGTCGGCAGCGCTGTTGATCTTCAGACTGCTGTCGCTCGGCACGATGATGACGAGCGTATTCGAGAGGATGCTGCGGCGTGATGCTTTGATGATGAATCCGCGCTGCTGGAGCTGATCCATCTTCAGTTCATCCGCGGAGATGAAGACATCCGACGGCGCTCCCTCGGCGATCTGCCGCGCAAGCGTGCTCGATGCGCCGAAGTCGAAGAGCAGCGTGTCGTGCGTTTCGCGTTGATAGACACCGGCAATTTCATGGAGCGCATCGGTCAGGCTCGAGGCAGCCGAAACGCGGAGGTTGCCCGCCATCAACGGCGAGGCGGCGAATGCGAACGAGCAAAGGAGCAGGAAAAATCGTCGGGTCATCAGATCCTCAGAACACCGTCTGCAAGCGTGCGATCCATTTCTGCTGCGTTTTGGTCAGGCCGGGAACATCGCTGCGCAGCCAGTCGAGCTGCAGCTTGAGGTCATTCTGCTTGAAGTACCAGTTTGCGCCGAGCGTCGTGGTGCTGGTTTCGTTGCGCCCGATGTCGGTGTTCGGATCGAAGTGTTCGCGCCGCGCCGCCAGTTGCAGCTTGTTCTCGATGACGAACGCGGAGAGCTGGCCGGACCAGCCGTTCGATTTCAAATGGCGGAGCGGGACGCGATCGGCCGGATCGAACGTGACCTGGAGATATTCGCCCCACGCTTCGAAGGGTCCGAATTGCACCTGCGAGTCGTAGCCGACGCCGCGCCGCACTCCGGCGAAGATGTTGTCTTTCGCGGCGCTGGTAGGAGTTGAATCGATGGCGAACTCCGTGGCCACGCTCACGTTCGCGTCGCGGGAGCGGAAGCTGTCGATCCCGACCGTCCATCGCGACGGTTGATCGAAATACCGGCCGCTGACCGGCGCGACGGAAACACGGCCAACGTCCATGAAGCGATCGCTGTCATTGAAGTTTTGATTGATGCCGTTGCCGTTGAAAACACCGATGGCCCAGTTGAAACGGTCGAACCAATACTCGCCGCCTGCCTGCGCGCCGAGTTGCCGTCCCGGCGTCAGGCGATCGCTGACGAGCGAGCGCTCGGCGAATGTGAGCTGCGAATCCTGATACAGCTGCTCGAAACCGAACGGCGTCTTGAATTGTCCGACGCGAACGTTTGCCGAATCGAATCGGTTCCAGTTGATGTAGGCATCGGTGAGCTGCGCGCGGAATGCAGTCGTGTTGGCGAGGCTGCCGGCCAGTTCGAGCTCCGCGCGGAAGTTGAACTCCTCGAGAAAGCGGCCGGTCGCGTTCAGCCGCGCGCGGCGCAGGTAGAGCCGGTCGTTGCCGTCGGAGAAGCGCGCGTCGCCTGTATCGCCGGCTTCCGACTGCACCTGCATCATGCCGCCGAACTGAAGCGCTTCCTCCTTCCCGGCGATCTTGACGCCGCTCTGGCGCGTCACGACTTCGACGCCGAGGTCGCGGCGTAGCGCCTCGTTTTCCTGGCGAAGAGTGGCTACTTCCTGTTCGAGTTTGTTCAGGCGCGCTTCGATGGCGCTGTCGTCGGCCAGCGCGCTTACCGCGGTAAGGATGGTCAGTGCCATTGCCATGACTCGCATGGGCACGAAGGAAAACATGGACCGATATATTTAGTCAAGTATATCGATCAGCGCAGCATCTTCCGGAGCGACTGCCACGACTCCCGCGTTGCGGCATTGCTCTCTCGCTCGATGCGCCGGTACAGCTTCAACACCATGCGTCCGGCCGGCGTCAGTTCGGCGCGGCCGCCTTCCGTTCCGCCGCGGGTCATGGCGATGAGCGGCTCGCGAAAGGCCTCGTTCATGACGCGCACGAGCTTCCAGGCGCGCATGTACGACATGCCCATTGCCGCGGCGGCATCGCGAAGGGTGCCGGACTTGCTGATCGTTTCGAGCAGATCCGCTTTTCCCGGGCCGAGGACGATCGTGTCATCGGCGACGACGCGAATGCGGGGAACGAGCTTCGCAGCCACGCCGCGAATGATACGTCGCTACGACCGGCAGCTGCTCTGCGCTTCCGTCATCGCTTTTTCGAGATCGCTGCGCGCGGCGGCATGCGTCTGCGGCACGGCGTCGATCGCGGCGCGGAAGGTGGTCATCGCTTCGTTGCAGGAACCTTTCGCAGCCAGGACGCGCGCCAGCGTGTCGAGGACGATGTACGAATCGGGTCCGTTTTGCGCGACGGCTTTGCGCGCCAGCGACTCCGCTTCGTCGTAGCGCTTCGATTGGTAGAGAAGCCAGGCCAGATTGTTGAGCGCATCGCGCGACGTCCCATCGACGGCGATCGCCTTCCGAAACGCCTCCTCGGCCGCTGCGCGATCGCCGAGCTGCACTTCGGCGTTGCCGAGGTTCGTCCAGGCGAGGAGAGACTCGGGGTGTTGCGCGAGGATCGTGCGATAGGCGGTTGCGGCATCCGCGTACTTGCCGGCATCTTCGAGCGCGACCGCGGCGCGAAGCGCGTCGGAGGCGTTGCCCGGATGGATCAGAATTGCCGCGTGGCCGCCGCCCGACCACGCTTTCTCGATGCGGTCGAACGTCGTCCAGCGTCCTTTGCCGTCGCCGAACTGCGTCCGGATCAATCCCGAGGCAGGATCGAAACCGTCCGCGACGATGTAGTGGAAAAAATCGTAATGCTTGCCGGGCGAGTCGACCACCTGCAGCATCAGGATCACCGGCCGTCCCTGCTGCAACTCCTGTTCGATGATGGCCGGCGTGCCGGTGACGAGCTGCGCGTCGAAGCCTGCTTTGCGGGCGGCGAGGAGCATGTCGATGGTCAGGACGCCGCCGTGCGTTTTCGGCAGCGTTGCGTCCCAAGACTGCATCGAGGTTGTGTTGCCGTAGTGCTGAAGAACGGTCGACAACGAACCGGCGCCACACGACTCGATGCCCCAATGCTGTTCGGGGACGTTCGGAATGATGGTTGCGGTGGGACTGGCGTGCTGGGTTTTTGGGGTGACGGTGATGCAGCCGGTGAGCATCACGAGAAGAAGTAATGTTGAATGTTGAATGAAGGACCGCTTCGCGCGGCTGCGGATTTGTGCGGCGCCACATTCAACAGTCAACATTCGTTTTCTCCTTCAAAAACAAGGGCGAGCGGATTGCCCGCTCGCCCGTTGGTTACAGCGACAGAGTGATTATCCGAGGGCGATGACGAGGATCAACGCGGCCAGTGCGCCGATACCGATCCAGATCCATTCCTGGCGCGTCAGGCCGGCAGCCTGCACCTGGTCGATGTTCTGCGCGAGCTGATGGAGGTCCTGCGGCGAGAGCTGGGCCAGACGCTGGTCGACCTGCTCCTTGGTGAAGCCGCGGTCCGTCAGCACCTTGGCAACCTGCTCGTTCGCGGTGACGTCACGCACGAGCGCCAGGTCGGCGGCGCGCTGGTCGATGCTCTGATCGGCCGCGGTCTTCGACGGGACCGGACCGGCGAACGCGGGAATGGCCGCAAACGCGAGGACAAGGAAAAACGCTACGAATTGAGACGAACGCTTGGACACGACAAGTACCTCCATTGTTGTGTGATGCGGTGTTGATCACCGCCTCACGTTTCAGTTAATCACCGGCAGGTTCATGGCCCCACGCCACTGCAACCGGTATCCGCAGCGGACGGAGCAAGACGGGTGCCTAGGTGTGGGAGTGGGGAGTAGGGAGTCGGGAGTCGGAGCGGGAAGCCGGCGCTGTTCGCCGATCGCTTCGAGATCAGTTAAGAGCTCCGTCTCCGACTCCCACTCCCGACCACCGACTCCCTACACCTGCTACGATCCTCAACCGCATGCTCCGCTTCGAAGACATCCTCGACAAGGTCGAGAGTTACAAGCCGGACTTCGATGAGGAACTGCTCGATCGCGCCTTCGTTTTTTCGGCGCGCGAGCATCGCGGCCAGGTGCGCAGCTCCGGCGAGCCGTACCTCGTGCATCCGCTCAACGTCGCTTACATCCTTGCCGAGATGCGGCTCGACGAGACTTCGATCGCCGTCGGCCTGCTTCACGACGTCCTCGAAGACACGCTGACGACGAAGGAGACGCTCCAGGAAATTTTCGGTGACGACGTGGCCGAATTGGTCGACGGCGTCACGAAGATCTCGCGCTACGCGTACGTCTCGAAGGAAGAGCAGCAGGCCGAGACCTTCCGCAAAATGCTGCTGGCGATGGTCAGCGATCTGCGCGTCGTCCTCGTCAAACTCGCCGACCGCCTCCACAACATGCGCACGCTCGAGTTCCTGGCGGAAGATCGGCGGCAGGCCATCGCCAAAGAGACGATGGAGATCTACGCCCCCATCGCCAACCGCCTCGGCATGGGACGTCTCAAGAGCGAGCTCGAAGATCTTTCGTTCCGCCACATGCATCCGCGCGAGTTCGACGAACTGCAGCGCGCGGTGAATGAGAAGCTGGCCATATCCGGCGACATCGTCGAGCGCATCAAAGGGACGCTGACCGCGAAGTTGCGCGAGAACGAAATCAACGGCGACGTCTTCGGCCGCGTGAAGTCGATGTACTCGATCTGGACGAAGTTGCGGCGCCAGGAGATCGACGTCGGCCAGGTCTACGACTACCTCGCCTTCCGCATCGTCACTCCCAGCCTCAAAGATACCTACGCGACCCTCGGCATCATTCATCAGATGTGGCGTCCGGTCCCCGGCCGGATCAAGGACTACATCGCTATGCCGAAGCCGAACTTTTACCAGTCGCTGCACACGACCGTCGTCGCGGAGAAGGGGCAGCCGTTCGAGGTACAGATCCGGACGCGCGAGATGGACCTGATCGCCGAGCAGGGAATCGCCGCGCACTGGAAATACAAGGAAGGGCGTGTCGGCGCGCAGCCGGACGATACGAACTTTCTCTGGCTCCGGCAGCTCGTGGAGTGGCAGCACGAGATCACCGATCCGCGCGACTTCATGCACTCGCTGAAAATCGACCTCTATCCGGATGAGGTCTACACGTTCACGCCGAAAGGTGACGTGTTCGCCTTCCCGCGCGGCGCAACGCCGCTCGATTTCGCGTACCGGATTCACACCGACGTCGGCGATCACTGCTCCGGCGCGCGCGTGAACGGCAAGCTCGTGCCGCTGCGGACGATGCTGAAGAACGGCGACATCATCGAAGTGCTGACGAACCCGACGCAGACGCCGTCGCGCGAGTGGCTGAACATGGTGGTGACCTCGCGGGCTCGCCACAAAATCCGCCACTGGCTGAACACCGAACAGAAGCACCGTTCCATCGAGCTGGGACGCAAGCTGATCGACAAAGAAGCGAAGCGCTACAAGGTGCAGTGGCGGAAGCTGGTATCGGAAAACGCGCTCGATGCCGTGCTGGCCGAGTACGCGCTGCCGCGCCTCGACGATCTGTACGCCGACGTCGGCTACGGCAAAGTGTCCGCGCGATCCATCGTCGAACGGTTCGCGAAAGAGGATCAGCCGCCGGTCGATGAAGGCGTCATCAGCCGCGCCGTCCGGAAGATTTTTCCATTCACCGGTACCTCGCCGGCGATCAAAGTGCGCGGCTTCGACGACCTGATGACGTACCTGGCCGGCTGCTGCAAGCCGCTGCCCGGCGAGCCGATCATCGGCTACATCACGCGCGGCAAAGGCGTGGCGGTGCACAGCGCGAACTGTCCGAACGTCCGCAATCTGATGTTCAACGCCGACCGCCAGATTGCCGTCGAATGGGCCGAGCAGCGTCAGGCGCAATTTCAGGTCGAGCTCGAGATCCTCATGGAGGACCGGCAGGGCATCCTGGCGCGCGTGGTCTCGACCGTCGCCAACATGAAGACGAACATCCGCCAGATGGACAGCCGCGTGAACGACGGCAAAGCCACCGCCGAACTGACGCTGGAAATCGCCGACCTCAAACATCTGGAGCGGGTGATCCGCTCGATCGCCGACATCGAAGGAGTGATCCACGTCGAACGGAAGTTCAACGTGCGCCACGCCACCGCATGAAAACGCGCGCACTCCTGGCCGCCAGCGCGGTCTTCCTCGGCATCGCCGGCGTCGCTGCCCTTTTCGCGCCCGACGAGATTCTGCGCGCGGCCGGCATTCCGTCCTCGCCGTTCCTCCCTTCGCTCGTCCAGCTCTGCGCCGCGTTGCTGTTCGGATTCGCGATGACGAACTGGATGATCAAAGGCAGCCGCGTCGGCGGGATCTACAACCGCCCGATCGCCCTCGGCAACCTCGTGCACGTCATGATCGGTGCAATCACTCTCGATCGTTTCGCACTGCACGGACACGAGGCGTGGCCGCTGCTCGCCTTCGCGACGATCTACACACTCTTCGCGGTCGGATTCGGGGTGGTGGTCTTCGGTGGCGCTGGCGATTGATACAAACGGAACGCTGGCCTTTCGAACC
>JBAVBF010000055.1:0-6481 GCA_049586115.1 Thermoanaerobaculia bacterium
GTGTAGAGCATCCCGCCTTTGGTGGTCACCTTCGGCAGGTCCGACATCGCGTTGACGAATCCGAGGGCGGCGGTGCCGTCGTGCGGATCGAGCTGGCCGGCCACGATCGCGCCCGACCAGCCGCCGACGCCGGAGAGAATGGACACGTACTGCTTTCCGTCAGGCCCGAGGAATGTGACCGGCTGGCCGATGATCCCCGAGCCGCATTTGAACTGCCAGAGAAGCTGGCCGCTGCGCGCGTCGATGGCCTTGAACCACCCCTCCATCGTGCCGTAGAAGACGACATTGCCGGCGGTGGCGACGGCGCCGCTCCAGACCGGAAAGTTTTCCTTGATCGTCCAGATCTTTTTTCCCGCCACCGGATCCCATGCATCGAACTCCCCGCGGTGCCCGCCCGGACCGGCGTACATCTTCACGTTCGATCCGACGTACGGCGTACCGGCGATGTAGTTGGCCGAAAGCCCTTCCGCGTCCTCGCAGAGATTCGCATGCGGGATGTAGAGCATCTTCGTGACCGGCGAATACGCCGACGGCTCCCAATCCTTCGCTCCCGGCGCGGGCGGGCAGATCATGCGCGTCACGCGTCCGACGCCGGGCGCTTTCTCTTTCACCGCTTGCAGGCGGCCGGTCTTCAGGTCGACGCCGGTGCTGGTGGTAATGAATGCGAACGGATTCGCAGACAGCACCTGGCCGGTAGTGCGGTCGAGGACGTAGACGTAGCCGTTGCGCTCCGGCCGAACGAGCACCTTGCGAAGCCGCCCGTTGATCCGCAGATCGAGCAGCACCAGCTCGTTGATGCCGTCGTGATCGTAGACATCGTGCGGGCTCCACTGATACGCCCACACCGCCTCGCCCGTGTCGGGCCGGCGCGCGAACATCCCGCAGGTCCACTTGTTGTCGCCGGGACGCTGTTCCGGATTCCACGGACCGGGGTTGCCGGTGCCGTAGTAGACGAGATCGAGCGCCGGATCGTAGGAAATCCATCCCCACGTCGTGCCGCCGCCGATCTTCCACGCGTCGGGCGGCCACGTCTTCACGCCGAGGTCCTGGCCTTTGTCGGAGTCGTAGAAGGGATGGAAGTTCGGACCGATCAGGCAGTCTTTATCCGGTCCGGTGCTGTACGCCTTCCAGACCTGCTGGCCGGTCTCTGAATCGAGCGCGGTCAGCGAACCTCGGACGCCGAACTCGCCGCCGCTGTCGCCGACGAGGACTTTGTTTTTCACCACCAGCGGCGCCATCGTGATCGACTCGCCGCGATTGATGTCGGCCACCTGCGCGACCCAGACTTCGTCGCCGGTCTGCGCGTTGACGGCCGCCGTTTTGCCGTCGAGCGTATTGAAAAAGATTTTGCCGTTCGCGTAGACGCAGCCGCGGTTGACCCAATCGCAGCAGGCCACACCTTTCGCCGAATTGTTCAAATCCTTCGGCTTGTAACTCCACTTCGCCGGCGCGCCGGGCTGCGTCAGGTCGAGCGCGTAGAGCGTGTTCGGAAACGGCGTGACGATGTACATCGTGTTGTTCACGACGATCGGCGCCGCTTCTTCGCCGCGGTCGCTGCCGGTGGAGAACGTCCACGCCACCTTGAGGTTCTTCACGTTCGCGGCGTTGATCTGACTGAGGCCGGAGAATCGCGTCGACGCGTAGTTCTTGGCCGGCATAATCCACTGGCCGTCTTCTCCTTCGAGCTTGACCAGGTCGGTCTTCTCGGAAGGGTTGGAGGAGAAGCGCTGCAGGAAGGGGAACGTCTTGTTGTCAGGCGTCTTCGCCTTGCACCCTGCGCAAAGGACGATTGCGATCAAAATCGCTTGGCTCCCCAACCATCGTGGCCGGCGCTGAACGCATCTGGCGGCTCCCAGCATCACTGCGCGCTCCTTTCGATGTCCCCTGTGGTCGCGGCGATTTGCAGGACGCGCGCCAAGCTGGAGCGTACGGAAGCGCACAGTTCACGGCGGCAATTTGCTTCGGGTGCAAGACGATGACCCGAGGCACACGCCTTGCCCGTCCGGTTGCATGCCGCCGCCCGGCTTCACCTATGTCGACAACTTTTTGGCCGAGGGGGAAGAGCGATCCGTGATTGAGGAAGTGGAGCGCTTGCCGTTCCACGAAGTGCGCATACACGGCGTGGTCGCGCGGCGCACCGTCATCCACTTCGGTTTTGACTACGACTACCAAGGGTGGTCGATTCGCGAGACCGATCCGCCGCCGCCCTTCCTCGCCGAACTTCGCGACCGCGCCGCGACGATTGCGGACATCGATCCGTTCACGCTCGAACAGTTTTTGATCGCGCGTTATCCGCCCGGCGCGACGATTGGCTGGCATCGCGATGCGCCCATGTTCGGCTCCCCGGTCATCGGCATCTCCCTCGGCGGCGCCGCGCGCATGCGTTTTCGCCGCAAAACCGCGGACGGTTTCGAAACCGACGTGCAAATGCTGCAACCACGCTCGCTCTACATCCTCGCCGGCGCCGCGCGCACGGTCTGGCAACATCACATCCCGGCCGCGAAAGAGCTGCGATATTCAATCTCGATGCGCACGGTGATTTCGAAATCACGATTGCGGAAAGCGTAGTGCGGGCGTCTTACGCGTCCATCCCTTTCCCTCCCGCCACGACTTGCGCGTGATTGATCGCGGCGACCAGCGCCACGCCGCCGATCGTGTTGCCGAGGAGGGAAGGAGCGATGTAGCTGTTCACGCAATCGAGCCATGAGATGCGGCCGATGAACGCCAGGTACATCGTCTCGATCGAGCCGGCGATCACGTGCGAGAAGCCGCCGAGGCCGACCAGGTAGGTGATGATGATGATCACCCAGACCCGCGCCGATTCGGCGAACGGAAGCAGCCACACCATCATCGCAATCAGCCATCCGCCGAAGATGCCGCGCAGCATCGTCGTGGCGAAGCCGGCGCGCGTTGCGTCGTCGCCGAGGGCGGTGAACGCGTCGGTCATGTTGCTGTCGAACGCGTTCGACTTCGCGAGCACGAGCGCGAAGATCAGCGCGCCGGCGATGTTCGCAAGGAACACCGTCACCCAAAGCCGCGCCACGTTGCGGAACGTTGCGCCGTCGCGGCGGACGAGCAGCGGCAGGATCACCGTCAGCGTGTTTTCGGTGAAGAGTTGCTGCCTGCCGAGGACCACGATCAGGAAGCCGACGCTGTAGCCGAAGTTGACGATCAACGGACGCCAGCTCGCGTCTGGTATGTGCGAGCGGAGCAGCGCTTGCGTCACGAACGAGAAGCCCATCGACAAGCCGGCCGCGAGGCCCGACCACATCAACGCCGACGTCGGCCGCTGCAGCTCTTCTTCCCCCTCGGAACGGATGGCGCGGTACACCACCGCTCCCGACGGCGAGCTGCGTTCCTCGGCCTCCTCTTTCTGCTTTTCTTCGTCTGCCATCGCCGCGTTCCGTGCAAGAACTCAACCGTATTGGCAAAGGGATTGCTTTTCGTCTGACGAAAAAGCAGAAGACGTAGCCAGACGCATCACGGAGGCCTGTTTGCAATTCACGATCGAAAGCCGGCAGCTTACGAACGAGTACACGCACCGCCCGTCATTCGACTCTGAAACCAGTCAGACATTGATCGAAGCGGGGACCGCGGACGACGCAATCGGCGAGTTTGTGCGGCAAAACGACTCCGAGCTGGTCAGCCTGACGCGTCCGGTTCGCGGCCAGGAGTCGATCGCCACGGTCAAGAAAAACGACACGGTCTTCCTTTTGCGCGTCTACGCGGCGTAGGAATCAGGCTTTGCAGCACACGCAAAAAGTTCGTGCAATCGCGTTTTATCGGACGTATGTTGTTTCACTCCTTCAGCAAGTTTCCCCATGTCCCGTTCGGATCCGCCGGCCGCAGTCCGTCAGGTGATCGTCGTCGATGACGATGCGGGCATCAGAACTCTGTTCATCGCCATCCTCGAGCGAAGTGGCTTCACCGTCGACCTCGCGCCCGACGGCCGCGCCGCTTACGATCAGATCAGCCGCAACGCCTACTCGGTCATCCTGCTCGATCTGATGATGCCGGACGTGAACGGTTTCGAGTTGCTCGAACGTCTGGCGCGCGAATGCCCGTCGCTCCTTCCGCGCGTGATCGTGATGACCGGCGCCAGCCGCCGCGTCGTGCAGACGCTCGACACGACCTCGATCTGGGGCCTGATCCGCAAACCGTTCGACATCGACGAGCTGGTGAATGCAGTCGTCGCCTGCAGCGACGGCCGTCCGCGCGTGCCGTCGCCGGTGTCGCGCGCGCCGAAGCAGTTGATGTGACCTGGGAACGTGGGCAGCTTGGCCGCTTTTGAAACGGCAGAATCGCGAGCATCGACAGCGGGCGAGACGCCCGCGTTCCCGGGAGGTTAGACTCCCTGCCGCATGAGCGCGCTTTACGCCCTCGCGGCATTCGCGATGACTCTGGCCGGCGGCGCGTTCGCGTTCCGCTACCAGCGCTATCTCCTCTACATCATGGCCTTCTCCTCGGGGCTGCTGATCGGCGTCGCGTTCCTCGATCTCATCCCCGAGGTTTCGGCGCTGGCGGTGCAGCACGGGATTGAGATTCGCGCGTTGATGCTCACCGTCATCGCCGGATTTCTGGCCATCTTCCTGCTCGAGAAACTGACCATCATCCACGGCGAAAAACAGCACGACGCGCCGGGACATCATCACAACGTCGGCCTGGTCGGAGCGATCGGACTCTCGTTTCACAGCTTCCTCGACGGACTGGCCATCGGCGTCGGATTCAAAGCGGGCACGCAGGTCGGATTGATCGTACTCCTCGCCGTCGTCGCGCACGATTTCGCCGACGGCTTGAACACCGTCACCTTCATGCTGGCCACGCGAAACAGCCGGTGGCGTACCGGCGCGCTGCTGGCCATCGACGCCAGTGCGCCCGTCCTGGGCGCATTGTGCGCGAGCGTGTTGAACATCGCGCCGCGCCTGCTCGCCTTTCAACTTTCGTTCTTCGCCGGCTTCCTGCTCTACCTCGGCGCGAGCGATCTTCTGCCGCAGGTGCATGCGAAGACGCGCGGCGCGCTCATCGCCGCCACGATCGCCGGCGTGGCCATGGCCGGCCTGCTCGTCTACGCGCTGCAGGTATGAAGATTCGTACCGACATGTGGCACAGACACTCCCGTCTGTGCGCGATCGCGCTGCTGGTCGCGCTGCTCGCGATCGCGTACGCCGACATCCTCTTCCTCGGCCGCGGCTTCTACATCAGCGATCTCGGCGTCTACCACTACCCGATGAAGCACGTCGTGCGCGAGGCCGTGCGGAGCGGCGAGTTTCCGTACTGGAACCGGCTCTACTCAGGCGGCGCGCCGCTGGCCGCGAATCCCGCATACGAGCTTTTCTATCCGCCGCAGTGGCTCGTCTACGTGCTGCCGTTTCACTTCGGCGTGCAGTTGCACATCCTGCTGCACTTCGCGATCGCCATGATTGGGATGTTCGTTTTGCTGCGGCGCCTCGGCACCTCGATCGCGGCGGCGATCTTCGGCAGCATCGCCTTCGTTTTCTGCGGAAGCTACTCGTCGCTGTCGTCGAAACTGCCGATTCTCTTCTCGATTTCCTGGCTGCCGCTCGCGCTCTGGCTGCTGCTGCGCTTCGTCGAATCGCGCACGGCCGCGCGCCTGCTGCCGCTCGCGGCAGTTCTGGCGATGCAATGGATCCTCGGCGAGCCGACATGCGCGATGCAGACGTGGGCGATCATCGCCGGCTGGACGCTGCTGGCGATCGTTCGCCGCTCCACCGAAGTGAAACGGATCGCCGCCATCCTCGGCATGGCGACCGCGGCGTCGCTGCTGCTGGCCGCGGTGCAATTGCTTCCGGCGATCGATTTCGTCCGCGACACCGTCCGCACGAAAACGTTGGACTTTCGCGTCGTCGCGAACTGGAGCACGCCGCCGGTGCGACTCATCGAGTTGATCCTGCCCGGCGTTCTGCGCCACGTCACCGCGGCGAACGGCAGCGCGCTCATCACGACGATCTATCCATTTCGCGCCGATGCGTATCTGACCGAAATCTACGCCGGCCTGCTGATCGTGCTGCTGGCAATCGCGGGCGTTTTTGCAGGCGTGCGCGGACGCTGGCTCTTCCTCGGCACAACCGCAGCGAGCGTGATCGTGGCGATGGGGGAGCACACGCCGTTGCTGCGCGCGCTCTACGACACCGGTCTTTTCAGCGCCGTCCGTTTTCCGGAAAAGTTTCTGCTCACCGCGGCATTCGCGATCGCCGTCTGGAGCGCGTTCGTCTTCGATCGTTTGATCGCGGGCGATCGCCGCGTGATCCGCTGGATGTTCGGTCTCGCTGCCGTTTGGCTGCTGATCTCGATCGTCCTGCTGCTCAATTTTGACGACAAACGCTACTTCACCCTCAACTGCATTCGCGCCGCGATCATCGCTGCATTTCTATGGCTGGTACGGACGCGGCGCACGCATGCAATGACGATCATCGGCGTGGCGCTTCTCGCCGCCGACCTCTGGTACGGCACGCTCAACGCC
>JBAVBF010000056.1:0-3981 GCA_049586115.1 Thermoanaerobaculia bacterium
CCTGTTGCTGCCGTCGCCCAACAGCGTTTCTGGGTGCGCATTACCGGTCCCGGCGGTTTCGTCGACAGCAATACGGTGACCGTAACCGGCTGCAATGTGGCGGTGATCTCGACCCAGCCGCAAAGCCCGACGATTCGCAGCGGCGGGACGGCGACGCTGACGGTTGCCGCGCAACAGCCGGCGCAGAGTCCTGACATTCACTACGCCTGGTATCGAGGTCTCGTTGGCGAGAAGTCCGCGCCGGTCGGCGCCGATTCGCCGACGTTTACGACGCCGCCCCTCACTGCGACGACGAACTACTGGGTAGACGTGGTCTCGGGCTCCTGCGAGACGCTCAGCAATCAGGCCACCGTGTCGATGTGCACATTGCCGGCGGTTACGCTCACGGCTCCCGCGAGCGTTCATAAAGGCGACTCCGTCACGCTGACTGTCGTGCCGAATCCGGGGACGGACGGCATCACCTACGCGTTCTATCAGGGCGCGTCCGGCAACACCTCCAATCCGATCACGAGCTACGCCTCCAACTCGGTCGTGGTGCAGGCGCAGACAACGGCCAGCTACTGGTGCCGCGTCTCGAACGCGAGCTGCTCGGTCGATACGCCGGCCGCGAACGTCGCGGTCTGCCTTCCCATCATCACCACCCCGCCGGCCGGCGGCACGATCACCAGCGGTCAATCGCTGGTGCTGTCGGTGGCCGCGGACGTAACCATCTCGGCATATCAGTGGTACCGCGGGAGCGCGGGCGATACGGCGAATCCGATCGCGGGCGCCACGGCATCGTCATACACCGCCGCTCCGACGGCAACTACGACCTACTGGGTGCGGGTGACGGGAACCTGCGGCGCCAGCGCCAACAGCGCCGCCGCAGTCGTGACTGTCTGTACGCCGCCTTCCATTACGACGCAGCCGTCGCCTCGGTCCATCACGAACGGACAGAGCGTCACACTCAGCGTGATCGCCGCCGGCGCGAATCTGACATATCAGTGGTACCAGGGCTCCGGCACCTCCGCTCCTTACGGCGGAGCGACGACGTCGTCGCTCACCGTAACGCCTCAAGCGACTGCCACGTATTGGTGCCGCGTAACCAACTCCTGCGGCACGGCCGACAGCAACACGGTGCAGATCGACGTATGCTCCGCGCCGTCGATTACCACGCAGCCTCAGAGCGCAACGATCGTCAGCGGCGCGACCGCCACACTCTCGGTCCTTGCCCAACAACCGTCGCAAAGCCCGGCGCTGCACTATCAGTGGTACCGCGGCTCGGTGGGCGACCGGTCAACGCCGGTCGGGTCCAACGCGAGCAGCTATACGACTTCTCCCTTGACCTCGGCGGCGAGCTACTGGGTCGCGGTGAGCTCAGGCGCTTGCGAGACAGCCAGCCAGCAGGTGACCATCTCGATGTGCGCGCTCCCTGCCGTTGCCGCCACTGGTCCGACGGCCATTCGCAAGGGGCAGGTGATCACGCTCACGCTGTCGCCGAATCCCGGTACGAACGGCATCAGCTACCAGTGGTATCAGGGGCTCGCAGGCGACACCTCCAGCCCGATTACCAGCGCCACCTTTTCCTCGGTGAACGTCCAGCCGCAAGTCACGACGACGTATTGGTGCAAGGTGACGAATGCGACCTGCTCGGTCAACAGCACCGCCATCACTGCGTCGGTCTGCATTCCCCAGGTTACCGTCGATCCAGCCAGCCATCTGATCACCGCGGGCCAGTCGTGGACGCTCACCGCTGCCTCGGACCTGCCGGCATCGACTCTCCAGTGGTATCGCGGCAACACCGGTGACGTCAGCAATCCGATCGCCGGCGCGACGGCCGCTTCGTTGACTGTTTCTCCATCCGCCACCACGAGTTACTTTGCACGCATCACCGGATCGTGCGGACAATCGACGGACACTGCCACCGCGACGGTCTCGCTCTGTGTGGTACCGGCGATCACGAGCAATCCAGGCGGGGCGTCCATCACCCGAGGACAATCCGTAACGGTCAGTGTCGCGGCTACGGGTACCGGTCTCACGTATCAGTGGTACCAGGGCGCCGGAACAGCTAGTCCCTACGGCGGTGCCACCTCGGCATCCTTGACCGTCACACCGCAGGTGCCCACGGCGTATTGGTGCCGCGTTACCGGATCGTGTGGTACGGCGGACAGCAGCGCGGCACAGATCGACGTCTGTACGACGCCATCGATCAGCGTGCCGCCGCGCAGCCAGACCATTGCGAACGGAGGCACTGCCGTACTGAGCATCACCGCGGCTGAGGCGACGGGACTGGCGATGCACTATCAGTGGTACCGCAGCACGTCCGGAGTCCCCGCCAATCCGGTCGGTACCGATTCCTCCACCTACACGACACCCGCCCTCAGCGCCGACACCAGCTACTTCGTCCGCATTACCAGCGGCGCCTGTTCCGTCGACAGCGCCACGGCCGCGATCTCCATGTGCGACCTGCCGATCATCTCGCTCAGCGGCGGAGGAAGCTTTGCGGTCAATCAGACCACCACGCTGCGAGCTACGCCGGCTCCCGACGGCGTGACCTACGCCTTCTACGAGGGTGTTCCCGGCGACACCTCCAACTTCGCCGGCGGCGGGGGGATTCAATCGGCTCTCTCGATCATGGCCACACACAACGCGCAGTACTGGTGCCGGATCGATAACGGCACCTGCCACGTCGATACAAACGCAGTCACGGTGACGGTGCACTAATGATCAAAAACATTCTGCTGCTTCTGCTCTGCTGCTCCTCCGTTCTTGCCCAGACAGACAAGTTTCAGCCGGCGGCGGGTGAGCGCGTCATCGGCCGTTACGTCGTGACGATCGAAGACGATTCCGCCATTGACCTTGCCCAGCGCGCCCGCGAGCTGGCGGGCGCGTACGGCGGCCGGCTTGAACCCTATGCCGGAAATGGCGCGACGTTCGCCGTGTCGATGCTGCCGGTCAGGGCCAAAGCGCTCAGCGCTGACCCGCGCGTTCGCAGCGTGATCGAAGTCGTCCCCGGAGGCGCGAACCCGCCTACGCCGGCGTCTGCACAACGCTCGGCTGCGCCATCGCCGACCAGGAACGTGAAAAGCAATTCATACGACGCAACCTGGACCAGTGGACAGTATCTCTATGACGGCGCCGGCAACATCATCGCCATCGGTTCAAACACGTACGTCTACGACGGCGTGAATCGTCTTGTGAAGGGAACGGCCCGCACTGCGACGTACGGCAACATGCAGTGCTTTTCCTACGACGCATTCGGAAACATGTGGAAGGCCGCGACCGCTCTGCAGATCGTCCCGACATGCGCGGACATCACCACAATTGCCGGTACTACGACCGTTGCGGGGGTGAACCCGGCGAACAACCGCATCGACGTCGTTTCGCCCGCCGGAGTCCCGGCCGGCGCGAAGATCGAGTACGGGACCTTCGACGACATCGGCAACCAGATCTCTTCTGACGGTCTGACGCAGTACCGGTACGACAGCATGCACCGGATCGAGGAGCTGGCTACTCCGGCACAGTTGCGGGACGAGACCTACCTCTACGACGGGAGCGACGACCGTGTTTCGATCCTGAAGTTCGTTGGAGGAAACCTCGTCGCCATCAATCAGACGCTGCGGGACGTCGACGGCAAGGTACTGCGTGAAATCTCGCAGTTCCCGAGCGGCGGCAACTGGACGTGGCAGTGGCTCAAGGACTACGTCTATCGAGACAGCAGCCTGCTCGCTGCCGTGGCCGCCGGTCCGAACAACTCCACCTCTACCACCCACTTCCATCTCGATCACCTCGGCTCGCCGCGCCTCATTACCAGCGATACGGGCCTCCGCCTGGCACAGCACACATACATGCCGTTTGGAGAAGAAGCGGCGGGAAGCGATCGCGATTTCGAGAGGATGAAATTTACAGGCGCCGAGCGCGACGAGGCTCCGAATGGCAGTGGCGAATCTCTTGACTACATGCGCGCCCGATTCTACCGGCCCACGCTGGGCAGTTTCTTAT
>JBAVBF010000057.1:0-2925 GCA_049586115.1 Thermoanaerobaculia bacterium
GCACAACACGCTCGTACTCGAATGAGGTCTCTCCCGACCTCAACACCTTCCGGACCGTGTTCCGCGACACCTTCAGGTCGCGGGCGATCTCCTTGATCGTCTTGCCCTTGATGAAGTGCTCGCGCCGTATCCGGGCAATCGTCTCCACGATCAGCATCCCCAACCACCTGCTTCATTACAAAGCAGGCAGCGTGCGTATTTCGCAAAAACGGGACAGTAATTTCGCTAACTGACGGACAGCAGTTTCACTAAATCGCGGACAGCGTGGCGGCGACGAGTTTTGGTTGCCTGGTTGTTAAAGTCAGTTGGTATTCGTTTCGCTGTTTTCGATATCGGTCAAGGGGCGTGCGGCTTTTTTCCTTCGCATGCTGTCGCCTTCGAGGGCGATGCGGTGGGCGTTGTGGATGATCCGGTCGAGGATGGCATCTGCGATGGTCGGCTCGCCGATCATGTCATGCCATTGGGCAACAGGTAGCTGGGCGGTAATCAGGGTGGATTTGCGCCTGTAGCGCTCTTCGAAGATTTCCAGGAGATCGAGGCGCTGCTGGTCATTGAGGGTGTGGGTGCCCCAGTCGTCGAGGATGAGTAACTGGACACGTGCGAGCTTGTCGACGAGACGCGGGAAGCGGCCGTCGAGACGGGCCATTGCGAGGTCTTCGAACAGGCGTGGCATCCGCAAATAGAGGACAGAATGATCAAGCCTGGCCGCCTGGCGGCCGAATGCACAAGCCAGCCAGGTTTTGCCAGTCCCGGTCAGGCCGGTGATGATGAAGTTCTCATAGGCCTTTAGCCAGGCACCTTGCGCCAGCTGCAGGGTATTGCGCCGGTCAAGGCCGCGGCGGGATGCGAAGTCGATGTCTTCGATACAAGCATCGACGAAGCGCAGCTTGGCCGCAGCCAGCCGATTGGTCAGGCGCCGGTCGGCGCGCATGGCGGCTTCGCGATCCAGCATCAAGCCGAGCCATTCGTCGCGGCTGAGATCGGTGGCTTGGTCCTGTTCGGCCAATTGCCGATAGGCCGCCGCCATTCCGGCAAGACCGAGGACCTGCATCTGTTCGAGAGTTGGGTGGGTCAGCATTACGATCTTCCTTTGCTTCATTGATAATAGTCTCCACCACGGATGTTGCCGTGCGAGGGAGTGGCTTTGACGGGTTCGGCGGCCGGCCTCGCACGGTCGAGTCCGGATTTGAGAATGGCGCTTACGGAGGAGTAATTGATCGCGTTGATGGTCAGAGCCCGCTCACAGGCCGCTTCCAGACGATCGCGCTGGTAGCGCCGCGCAAGCGCGATGATCCCCATGGCGGAGCGATATCCCTGCTCGGGATGCGGGCGCTCACGCATCATCCGCTCGACCAGGGTGGCGGTGTTGACCCCGATCCGCGCCGCCATCGTGATCAAGCTCGCCGGCGTCCTGTTGGCGTAACGCTGATGGGCCTTGGGCATGTGCTCGTTCACAGTGACATGGCCGCCGCGCTGAGAGCGGCGTACATGGCTGGCGACACGCGTGTGATCCTGGAAGATCTCGACAGCCCGATAAGTGAGCCGCACGTCCACCCGACGGCCGATCAGCCGGTGCGGCACCGAGTAAAACGTCTTGTCGACTTCGACGTGATAGTCGGGATGCACCTTGGCGGTCTTCCACTCCGCGTATTCGAATGGCTCGCTCGGCAGCGGCGCCAGGGCCTCGCGCTCGATCTCCTCGAACAGCTGCCGGCGGGATTTACCGATATGGCGCATCGGTCGATCGTTCAGCTCCTCCAACAAACCGCCGATCGCGCCGTTGAGATCAGCCAGGTTGAAGAACCGCCGATGGCGTAGCCGGGCCAGAATCCAGCGCTCGACAATCAGCACCGCGCCTTCAACCTTGCCCTTGTCGCGCGGCTTGCGGCTGCGGGTCGGCAAAATCGTCGTGTCGTAGTGCTCGGCCATGGCGGCAAAGGTTTGATTGATCGTCGGCTCGAACCACAGCGCCTTGACGACCCCGGCCTTCAGATTGTCGCAGACGATCGCCTTGGGAACCCCGCCGAAGTACGACAGGGCCCGGGTCTGGCCTTCGATCCAATCTGGTAGTCGCTGACCGAAGCTCGCCATAGCGTAGGTCAGCGACGAGGCCCCGAGCACCGCGACAAATATCTGTGCCTGACGGATCTCGCCGGTTTGCGGATCGATCACCTCCAGCGTCGGGCCGGCGTAGTCGGTCTGCATCACCGCACCTGCTGCATGGCAGTGACGGAAGCTCGGGTTCGCCCGGCGCTGATGGACCGCAAACTTGTCGCAGAACCAAGTGTAACCATAGCCGTCGGGATGGACCGCCCGGTATTCCTGCCAGAGCAGCGTCAGCGTCACGCCCTTGCGCTTGAGCTCCTGGGCCACCCGCGGCCACTCAGGTTCGCTCAGGTCCTGCGGGGGCCGCCCGACCCGCCGGAACAAGGCCCGCTGTAACGCAGCCTCGCCCTCGTAAACCGGCGGCAGCGGCCAGCTCAGGCCGGCTTCACGCGCCCGCAGCAGGTAGGTGGCAACCGAGGTCTTGCTGATCTGCAGTCGTTCCGAGATCGCCCGTACCGATAGGCCCTGCTCGTATGTCAGCCTCAGGATCGATCGTAGGTCCTTCACGGTGGTCCGTTTCGCTTGCTTCCGTCTCGGCATTGCCCCTCTCAAAATCCAGCTTGAGAGAGAACATTGCCTGAACGGCGCCCCCGAAAACCAACCTCCGCAACTGTCCGCGATTTAGCGGAATCCCTGTCCCGGAATTACTGAAATCCCCGTCCGCGAATTACCGAAATCGCTGTCCCGGATTTACCGAAACACGCAGCCGAGGCCGTGCGCGCTGGCGCTCTGGGTGGCCGTATGCATCCAGCTACCCAGTTCGGTCAACTGAACGCAGGTCCGAGTGAGCGACAATTGTCCCGAAGCACGGTGTCCTGT
>JBAVBF010000058.1:0-1515 GCA_049586115.1 Thermoanaerobaculia bacterium
TTGCTGCGCCGAAGCAGTTGCCGCTTGCTGCTGCGTTGCTTCTATCTCTAAGCCGTGGAGGGCATTCAGATTATCTTCCACTTGTTGAAATGCGGTCAGGGTTATTTGTCGATACGAAGCAACGGTCGCGTCGTAGTCGGCTAGCGTGATGTCTGAAGCAGCACGGCGGCGGCCATGATCGAAGAGTGTCTGGGAAAACGTTGGACCGACAGCAAAGAATCGGCTTGGCCATGTAAACCAGTTTGCCGCTGATGTACCAGTGAAACCTGCGACAGCGGACAAAGACAGAGTGGGATAGAACGCGGCCTGTGCGATTCCGATCTGTTCGTTAGCGGCGGCCATGCGCCGTTCTTCTGCAGCAATATCGGGACGGCGCTCAAGAAGCTGCGATGGCAGCATGCCGGGTACGGCGGGGAGTACTGGGCCAGCTACGGTTACCGGATTGCGTGGAACCGTAAGCTGTGCTGGCGGCTTGCCAATCAGGATGGCGATGGCATGTTCGTAGTTGGCACGTGCTATATCAACGTCCGTAGCCTGTACCTGCGCTGTCTGCAGTTGCGTTCGGGCCTGAGAGACGTCGGAAAGGGTGGAGGCACCCCCGTTGTAGCGATCTTCTGTTAGCTGTAGCGCATTCTGAAATGCAACTACCGTGTCGTCGAGAAGCTTGCGCTGAGCGTCCGCAGAGCGCAGGTTGAAGTAGTCGATCGCCAGTTCCGCATGCAAGGAGAGCCGTGTCGTCTCCAGGTCCGCTGCAGAAGCTTGCGCCTGCTCCTTTGACTGGGCAACGGTACGTCGTATGCGGCCCCATAGATCGATCTCATAATTCAGGTCGAACGGAAGAGTAAAGTCGCCTGTGCCGTTGTTCGAGGCGGACCTGTTGAAGTATGGCTGATTCTCCGAAGTGCGAACTGCGCCAATGCTCGGAGCAACTCCTATGGTGGGTGCCTGGGAGGCCCGGAAGAAGCGGATAGCCGCTCGAGCGGAACGAAAATTTGCCTCAGCTTGCTGAAGCGTCTGGTTGGCGGGCTCAATCTGAGACTCCAGAGCGGTCAATTCGGGATCGTTGAACAACGTCCACCAGTCTCCCTTTAGCTGTGCGTCGCTAGGTTGCGCGACCTTCCATCCATCCGAAGCCTTAAAGTTGCTGGGGAGTGTCTCCTTGAACTCTGGAGCGAGTGGAGCTACTGGTCGAACATATTGCGGGCCTACGCGACAACCTGCAACCATAACTGTCAGCGTAGCCACCACTGAAGCTGCTTGTCGTCCTGCACGCGTCATTGCTGCTCCTTTACATCGCGACGCGGCCGGACCTGGGTGCCGCTGGCAAGGGAATCTGGCGGATCAACCACAACTTCATCGGCTTGGTTCAGGCCCGAGGTCACTTCAACAGTGCTGCCATAGTCATGCCCAATCGTCACTGGAACGAGTTGGACCCGATCATTGCGAACCACACCCACGCGGAGACCGTCTGAGCGAAACAGAAGCGTGTTTGAAGGAATCGTGACAGTATTCGAC
>JBAVBF010000059.1:0-4599 GCA_049586115.1 Thermoanaerobaculia bacterium
TCGACAGCGGGCGAGACGCCCGCGTTCCCAGGTTCCGGAATTCATCTTCCATCCCTCCAGTTCCGTTCCGTTGCAGAGTCGTCACCACCCGATTGCCAAGGAGAACCGCTGTAATGATCTGTGACGATGTGAAACGGGTTGCATACTTCTTCCTCGACGGAAAGCTCGGCGAGAACAAACAGAACGATTTCAAGACTCACGTCAGCATCTGCCCCGACTGCGAACAGCGCGTCAGCATCCATCGCCGCCTGCGCCTGTTCATCTGCAAACGTCTAAGCCGCGATTCCGCGCCGCAGCGTTTGCGCCAGCGCCTCTCACGAAGTTTCCGCGCGCTGACTACCGAGACATAGAATCGGCCGCGTGCCCGACCGCGATCAACTGATTCTCGTCTCGTCGAATCCTAACAAAGGCATCGAGGCCGAACGGATTCTCGGCATTCCGCTGCTTCGCGTGTCGCTCGTGCTGCCCGAGATTCAGGCGGCGACGGTTGAGGAGATCACGCGCTACAAACTGGAAGTGGCCCGCACCAAGGGCTACAACCGCCTCATCGTCGAAGACGTCTCTCTCGGCTTCGACGAGCTGGGCAACTTCCCCGGACCGTATGTTCGCTGGTTGCTCGAAGCCGCCGGCGGCAAAGGGCTCGCCGCGATTGCGTACGCGCTCAACAACCGCGCCGCGAAAGCGGAATGCTGCGTCGCGTATTGGGATGGAGCCAAGGGCCACATTTTCTGTGGAGTTGCCGAGGGAGAGATCCTGGTTGAGCCGCGCGGCGAACGTCACTTCGGATGGGATGCCTGGTTCCAGCCGCGCGGATCAAAGAAGACATTCGCCGAGATGACGGATGACGAGAAAGACAACGTCTCGCATCGCGGCGACGCCTACCGGAAGCTGGCCGCGCACCTCAAGGCCTCCAACGGCTGACCCGCGGACCGGACGTACTGAGTCCAACCGGTGACAACGGTTGTAAACCATCTGCCGGAACCATCCGTAGAAACTACTGAAATCACGGTGCTTGGCCGAACGCTCCGCTGGCAGGCCAATTGAAGTATGGATAGCAACCTCGGAGACTCCGAGCGAGCAGTGGAAAGGACGCCCCAATGTGGATTTACGACGGTGAGCAGTGGATCGAAGAGGGCGTGAGCGAAACCGACAAACAACGGCCGGAGACGATCATGCCGCGTCACGGTGAGGAGCTGTACCCGGAACTGCAAGTGGTCGAAGTGGAGATCGTTCCGGTTCCGCGAACCAACTACGTCCCGCAATACCCGCAGCCGTAAACTCAATCCGATCGCGTGAACGAAAAGCCGCGCCGCAAGGCGCGGCTTTGTTTTGTGCCGCCTGTCATCCTGAGCCGCCGGAGCCGCGTCGCGCGAAGCGCAGAGCGGCGCAGGACAGTCGAAGAACCCCAATCAGCAACCCGGTTGGGCGGCGGTTTCACACGCGTCGCACTATCATCCGCCGCGTGATTCTTCGGAGCCGCAACGTCGTCACGCCGCAAGGCATCCGCGCCGCGTCGATTCACATTCGCGATGGCTCGATCGATCGCATCGCCGAATTCGACGATGTCTCCGATGACGTCCAGGACTTCGGCGAGCTCACGCTGATGCCGGGCGTCGTCGACTCGCACGTGCACGTCAACGAACCTGGGCGGACGGAATGGGAGGGATTCGAGACCGCGACGCATGCCGCGGCGGTGGGCGGCGTGACCACGATCGTCGACATGCCCTTGAACTCGATCCCTGCGACGACCTCGGTTGCCGCACTCGAAGCGAAAGTGCACGCGCTTCACGGCAAGTGCCGCGTCGACGTGGCGTTGTGGGGCGGCGCCGTTCCGGGCAACGTGGGCCAGCTTCGGCCGATGCTCGACGCCGGCGCGCGCGGATTCAAATGTTTTCTCGTCGACTCGGGCGTGCCGGAGTTTGGATGTCTCGATGCCGCTGAAGTCGAAGCCGCGCTGAACGCGTTGCGCGGGACCGGCGCGCCGCTGCTCGTTCATGCCGAGTTGCCGGAGCACATCCACGCGCCGGCCGGCGACGCGCGTTCGTATGCGAGTTATCTCGCCAGCCGCCCGGCGCAAGCCGAGGACGATGCGATCGCGCTGATGTTCGCGCTCGCGCGGAAGACAGGAACGCACGTGCACATCGTCCATCTCTCGTCGGCGCATGGCTTGGAAGCGCTTCGGCTCGCGCGCAAAACCGGCGTTCCGTTCACCGCGGAAACCACGCCGCACTACCTCTACTTTGACGCCGAGCGCGTTCCGGAAGGAGCGACGGAGTTCAAGTGCGCGCCGCCGATCCGCGAACACGCAAACCGCGAGGAGTTGTGGCGCGGCGTCGAAGAGGGACTCTTCAACGCCATCGTCAGCGACCACTCGCCGTGCACGCCGGAACTGAAGCGGATGCAGGAAGGCGACATCGCCCGCGCCTGGGGCGGCATCGCATCGCTGCAACTCAGCTTGTCGATCGTATGGACCGAGGCGAAGCGAAGGAAGATCGCATTCGAGAAGATTGCGGCGTTGATGACGACCGGTCCGGCCACTCTGGCGGGCCTCGGCCATCGCAAAGGCAAGCTCGCGCCTGGCTACGATGCGGACATCATCGCCTTCGATCCAACGGCGCGTTTCGTTGTTAAAACCGAGCACGTCCAGCATCGTCACAAGGTCACGCCGTACGCCGGCGAGACGCTGACCGGCGTCGTTCACGCGACCTTCGTGCGCGGCCAAAAGGTGTGGGAGGATGGGCGGCACCTTGGCAACGCGATCGGCGAATGGATTCGGAGATGACTGATTTTCGCGAACTCCTCGACCTCGCCTCCGACCGCCTCGGCGGTTCCGTTCTCTACGCAACCGACGACTACTTCGCCGAAAAAGAAAACCTTCTCCGCCCGGAGAAGCCCGTGTGGAAAGAGCACGAGTACACCGACCGAGGAAAGTGGATGGACGGTTGGGAAAGCCGCCGCAAACGCACGCCCGGCCACGACTTCGCCATCGTCCGTCTCGCCCTTCGCGGCGTCGTGCGCGGAGTGGTCGTCGATACGGCATTCTTCCGCGGCAACTATCCGTCGCATTGTTCGATCGAGGGTTGTCACGCGCGGCCGGAGAGTGACGTTGATTCGCTGCTGGCGGCCAACTGGATCGAGATCCTGCCGAAGTCAGAGCTGAAGGGCGATAGCGAGAATCTCTTCGCGATCGAGACGCCGTACGCGTTCACGCACCTGCGGCTGCACATCTATCCCGACGGCGGCGTGGCACGGCTGCGCGTGCACGGCGAGGTTGCTCCCGACTGGCGCCGCGAGGGCGGCTTGTCAATCGAGACCGATCTCGCATCCGCGGAGCATGGCGGTGACGTGCTGGCATGCAGCGACATGTTCTTCGGCCCGAAGCACAACCTGATCATGCCCGGGCGCGCGCTGAACATGAGCGATGGGTGGGAAACGAAACGGCGGCGCGGTCCGGGAAACGATTGGGTGATCGTGAAGCTCGCCGCGGAAGGATCGCTGCGCCGCATCGAAATCGATACGAATCATTTCAAAGGCAACTATCCCGACACCTGCTCGATCGACGGGAGCCGGGCATTCGCCGACGATGAGTGGTTTGAGGTTCTTCCGCGAACGAAGCTGCAGGCGCACACGCGGCATCTCTTCATCGACGAGCTTTCGAGCCTCGGGCCGGTGACGCATTTGCGGCTGAATGTTTTTCCAGACGGCGGCGTGAGCCGGTTGCGCGTTTACGGAGTGGCCACCGAAGAAGGTCGCGGCGATGCAGCGGCGCGGTATGTCAATTCGCTGATCGACGAGGTCGCGGCCACGCAACTGCTCAACTGCTGCGGTTCGACCGAATGGGTTCGGAGGATGATCGCCGCGCGGCCGTTCGCGTCGTGGAGCGATCTCGTTCGCGACGCGGAGGCGACCTGGAATTCGCTGACGCCCGACGATTGGCGCGAAGCGTTTGCCGCGCATCCGCGGATCGGCGAACGCTCGTCGTCGAAATGGGCGCGGCAGGAGCAGTCGGGCGCGGCGGCGGCAGCGAGCGACATCCAGGACGCGCTGGCCGAGGCGAATCGCGAGTACGAGGCGCGCTTCGGGCATATCTACATCATCTGCGCCACGGGACGGAGCGCCGACGAGATGCTGGCCATTGCGTGGCAGCGGCTGGAGAACACGCCGCATCACGAACTGCATGTGGCGGCCGAGGAGCAGATGAAAATCACAAAACTGCGGTTGATGAAACTGGTGGGCTGATGGGAATCTCGACGCACGTCCTTGATACTGCCAAAGGCCGTCCCGCCGCCGGAATCGCCATCACGCTGGAAAACGATCGCGGTGTTATCGCCAGCGGAGCAACGAACACCGACGGCCGGCTGAAGTTGATCGACGATCCGCCGGAAGCGGGGACCTACCGCATCACCTTCGACACTGCCGGCTACGATCCGAATGGGTTTTTTCCGCGCGTCGTCATCGAGTTCAAGGTCACGGGCGGCGCGCAGCACTACCACGTGCCGTTGCTGCTGTCGCCGTTCGGGTACTCGACGTACCGAGGGAGTTAACTGTCATCCTGAGCCGCCGGAGCGGCGTAGCAGCGTAGGACGGTCGAAGGACCCC